>JAAYBP010000432.1 GCA_012730075.1 Acidimicrobiales bacterium
ATGTGGGCTCGTGGGAGGCGCCGGGCGCGGCCTATGGTGTCCGTCCCCACGGGCTGTGGCGCAGCTTGGTTAGCGCGCTTGACTGGGGGTCAAGAGGTCGGGAGTTCGAATCTCCCCAGCCCGACCACCGAAACCGCAGGTCGGAGCCACCCCTCGGGGTGGCTCTCCTGCTCCCGGGGGTCAGTCTTCGTACACCGCCCAGGCGTCGGAGAGGGCGGCGAGGTCGTTCAGGGCGATCGACAGGTCGCTGATCTGTTCGGTGCAGTTCTCGGTGCAGTCGAGCAGGGTCGCCGCGGTCCAGGCGACCGCGTCGATGCGCGGCTGGGTCGCGGTGAGGGAGGGCGGTAGGTCGAGGCCCTCGATGCGAGGGGTGATCGACCGGGCCCGATCGTCGGCGGCGTGGAGCCCGGCGACGGCCATCGAACACGCTTCGCTCCACGGGTCGGCCCCGCACTGGGCTCCGGCGATCTCGACCGCCTCGGAGATCGCGGCCAGGTCGGCGACGACGTCCGAGGCCAGGTCGGGGTCGATCTCGCTGTCGGACGCCTCGGAGCCGTCGGTGGCCGCCGCGTCGACGGCATCGGCGGCGTCGGCGGCCGCACCGTCGTCGCCGCCACCCCCACCGCCACACGCGGCGAGGCCGATCAGCAAGGCCAGGATCACACCCCGTCGACGCATCCCTCGTCCCTCCGGCGAGCCACGCCGCGACCCCCGCGGCGTTGGGTGGGTGGTCCGAGCCCCGGAGGGAAGGTGGATGGGGCCCGGACCCCCCGGGCCGGAGGTCTAGCGCACTTTCCGACGTGGCGCCCGCGCGCCCCGCGCGCGCTCTGCGGGCCTCGGGGTGGTCGAGATGCCCGGGCCCACCGGTGGGGGAGTCCGGGCGCCGCCGTAGGGTGGCGCCTCGAAGTCGCCCGAACCGCCGAGGAGCCGACCCGTGACCGACGCCGTCATCGACAACCCCACCGAGGGTCGCTTCGAGGTCCACGTCGACGGCGAGGTCGCCGCCTTCACCGAGTACCGCCTCGACGGCGACGTCGCCGACTTCCCCCACACCGAGACGCGCTCCGGCTTCGAGGGCAGGGGCCTGGCTCGCACGGTGGTAACCGGAGCCCTCGCCGAGGCGCGTCGCCGGGGTTGGAAGGTGCGCCCGGTCTGCCCCTACGTCCTCAAGGTCGTCGGTGAGGACCCGACCCTCCACGACCTGGTGCCGGCGGCCGAGCGCGAGCGCTTCGGGCTCCCCCCGGCGTAGCGCGGGCCAGGCGAGGCCCGGCTCGGGCGCCCGCGATCAGGCCGAACGGCCCACCGGCGACGGTTCAAGACCATTCCCTCCCGGCCGATGGTGGACGATCCGTACGACCAGCCGGGGAACGCCGTGACGTCAACTGGGGATTTCGAGCACCGCATCGGGAGGCGCCATCGGGTCGACCCGATCCCGATCGGCTGGCGGGTGAACCCGAAGCCGTCGCTCCTGTCGCGCCGGACGCCTCCGAAGCGGGCCGAGGTCGTGGACGTGTCGCTCAGCGGCGCGGCGATCCGTGCCTCCTTCGCCGAGGACCTCGAGCTCGACCAGCTCCTGTTCATCGAGGTCGACGGCACCATCGGCCAGGTGTTCCTGCGTCGGATCGAACGGGAGGGTGACACGGCCGTGGCCGTCTACGGCGTCGAGTTCGCCCACCCGAACGGACGCATGGCCCAGCGGTTGACCAGCAAGGTGATCGTGGCGCCGGTGGTCGCCGCCGTCGACGGCTGGTCGGAGGGCCTCGGCAACCTCTGATCCGTTCCGCCGGCGCGCCGGCCGGTGACCGGTAGCGTTCCGGACCGTGTGCGGAAGGTTCGTCTCGTCGAGTTCGCCGGCCGATCTCGCCGCGTACTTCGCCGCCGAGGCACCCGCCGATGCCGACGTCGAGCCCCGGTACAACGTCGCACCGACCAACGACGTGTTCGTCGTGCACGCCGACGGCGGGGTGCGGTGCCTCGACCGGTTCCACTGGGGCCTGGTACCGAGTTGGGCCAAGGACCCGAAGGTCGGCAACCGGATGATCAACGCCCGCTCCGAGACGCTCGCGGGCAAGGGTGCGTTCAAGCCCGCGTTCAGGAAGCGGCGGGCGATCGTCCCTGCCGACGGCTTCTACGAGTGGAAGGCGACCTCCGGCAGCCGTCGCAAGCAGCCCTACTTCATCCACCGGCCCGACGACGAGCCCTTCGCCTTCGCCGGGCTGTGGGAGGTCTGGCGCGGCCCCGACCGAGACGGCAGCGAGACGCTCCGCTCGACGACGATCATCACCACCGCCGCCAACGAGTCGATGGCCGCGGTCCACGACCGCATGCCCGTGATCCTCCCGGCCTCCGCGTGGGACGAGTGGCTCGACCCGACCAACGACGACATCGAGACGCTGGGCCGCCTGCTCGTGCCCGCCCCCGCCCACCTGACGGTCATGCACCCGGTCGGCCTGGACGTCGGCAACGTCCGCAACCAGGGTCCTCAGCTCATCGAGCGGGTCGACCCGGAGCCGGGCGGGTCGGCGACGACCGGGGAGACGGCGGGCGCGGAGCCGTGAGCGCCCGCGGTCGAGGATTCGATCTCCGGCGGCGGCTCGATGCGGCCGCGCTCCGGTGGCAGGCGCGGCTCGACACCCCCCTGGTCGACCGCACGGTGCCGTGGATCCTCGGTGGCGCGCTGACCGTGATCCTCACGGCGATCGGCCTGGCCGTCCAGCGCCAGCTCGACGGCGGCTCGAACCTGGCGGTCTGGACCCAGGCGGCCTGGAACCTCGAACAGGGCCGTGGCTCGCAGTCGAGCTACGGCGGCGGTGACGTCGTCCTCGACCAGTGGGCGTTCACGTCGCTGCCGGTCCTCCACCTCGGCCGTTGGATCCCGATCGGCATCGTCCTCGCGGTCGCCCAGCCGCTCCTGCTCGGTCTGGCGGTCGTCCCGATCTGGCGGCTCGCCCGCACCGTGGGCCGCCTGCGTCCCGGTGTCACCCTCGCCCTGTGCCTCGCGTACGCGGCCGCGCCGATCCTGTACACGTCGAACCTGACCGGCTGGTCCGCGGTCGTACCGGCCGTTCCGGCGCTGGCGTGGATGGGCTGGTTCGGCCAGCGGCGCCAGTGGGTCGCCTACGGGCTGTGCCTGGGGTTCGCGCTGCTGTCGCGCGCCGACGTCGGGCTCGTCGTCGTGGCGATGGGCGTCCTCGGCATCACGTCCGGCGACCGTCGTCCCGGCCTGGCGAGCATCGCCGTCGGCAGCCTCTGGACCGTCGCCTACGTGGTGGTCGAGTCCCCGACGCTCAGCGACGGTCAGATGACGTCCGGCGAGGCGATCCTCGCCCGGGGCCAGGCGCCGCTCGCCGTCCTGGGCGAACCGGTCCGGCTGGCGACCGACCTCCTCCTCCAGCCGAACGTCGGGGCGCTGGTGGTGCTGGTCGGCCCGCTGCTCTTCCTGCCGCTCACGGTGCCCCGGTTCATGCTCCCCGCGGTGCCGCCGCTGGTGCTCGGGCTCGTCGGCGAGGAGGCGGTGCGCCAGGCGGAGGGGCCCGGCGCCCCGGGCGGCGACCGCCTGCCGTCCGTGCTGCTGCTGGCGGTGATCCCGATCGTCACCGCCGCGACCGTGGCCCTCGCCCGGCTCGGGAAGCCGAGCGTCAACCGCATCCGGGTCGACCACCGGATCGTCGCCGCGATCATGCTCGCCACCGCCACGATCTTCGTGCAGGTCGCCCCGGCGTCGCCCTTCAACGAGCCGTGGAGCTGGGGGAGCCAGGATCAGGTCGACGGTGCCCGCCTGGAGGCGGTCGAGGTGCTCGACGAGGTGTACGGCGACGGGCCGCTCGCGACCTCTCCCCAGATCGCGCCGCTGGTCGCCGAGCGCGAGGAGCTGTCCGAGCTCGCGGTGGCCCCACCCGGCGACCACTGGTACCCCGACGAGCCCGCGGTCGTCCTCGACACGACGGCGGTCGACGAGGACGGCGTGGCCCTCTGGACCGACCAGGAGCGGGTGGCGCTGGTACAGCGGCTGGTCGCGGCCAGCTACGACGTCGAGTACCGGGCCGAGGGGATCGTGGTGCTCGTGCTGCCGCCCGACGAGCGCTGAGCGGACCGACGGCGGCCCGCGGCGGTCGTGGTCAGTCCGACACGTGGGCGGCCCCGGCCGCTCGCAGTCCCTCGCGGATCGCCGCCGCGGCCGCGTCGAGCGCCGCGGGATCGGGGTCGTGGTCGGCCCGGGCCAGGTCGAGCTGGTCGAGGCGGTGGAACGGGACGAGGTGCACGTGGACGTGGGGAACCTCCTCGCCGACCACGAGCACGCCGACCTTCACCGGACGGAACACGTCCTGCTGCACCCGACCGATCGTGCGGGCGACCTCCATCAGGTGGGCGAGCAGGTCGGGCTCGAGGTCGATCCAGTGGTCGATCTCCTCGATCGGCACGACCAGGAGGTGCCCCGGCGCGAGGGGGGCGATGGTGAGGAACGCGACGCACCGGTCGTCGCGCCACACGAACCGCCCCGGCAGCTCGCCCTCGATGATCCGGGTGAACAACGTCGCCATACGGTCCGCACCATAGGCTCGCCCCGTGACCGAGGTGGCCGGCGTGCAGCGCGAGGCGGGCGACGGCCCGGCCGATCCCGAGGACCGCCTGCTGACGGTGCCGAACGTCATCACGGTCGTCCGGCTGCTGTGCCTACCGGTGTTCCTCTGGCTCCTGTTCGGCCGCGAGGACCGAGTCATGGCGGCGATCGTGCTCGGCGCGCTCGGGGCGACCGACTGGGTCGACGGCTACATCGCCCGCCACTGGAACCAGGTCTCGAAGGCGGGGAAGGTCCTCGACCCGGTGGCCGACCGGCTGCTGTTCTTCGTCGGGGGCATCGGGATCATCGTCGACGGATCGATCCCCACGTGGGTCGCCGTGGCCGTCCTGGTCCGTGAGGTCGCGGTGTCGGTGGCGACCATCGCCCTCGCCCTCGCCGGTGCGGCGCGCATCGACGTGACCTGGTGGGGCAAGGCCGGGACGTTCTGCATCATGTTCGCGCTGCCGCTGTTCCTCGCCTCGGAGGGCAACCTGTTCTGGGCCGACCAGGCCCGGATCCTCGCCTGGTCGTTCACCGGGCCGGGTCTGGTGTTCGGCTACATCGCCCTCGCCCTCTACTGGCCGCTGGCGGTGCGCGCCCTCCACGACGGGCGCCGAGGTCGGGCCACGGCCGCCGGCGGGTAGCGCCGAGCCCCGTCGAGGTCGGGCCGGGCCGGTAGGTTCGGGGCGGTGAAGGCCGTGATCATGGCGGGTGGCGAGGGCTCCCGACTCCGCCCGCTCACCTCCCACACCCCCAAGCCCATGCTCCCGCTGGTCAACCGGCCGATGATGGAGCACATCGTCGGACTGCTGCGCAGCCACGGGTTCGACGAGATCGTGGTGACGGTCGCGTTCCTCGCCAACCAGATCCGCGCCTACTTCGGCGACGGGTCCGAGTTCGGCGTGTCGATCACCTACGCCACCGAGGAGCAGCCCCTCGGCACGGCCGGCTCGGTGCGCAACGCCAAGGACGTGCTCGACGAGCGCTTCCTCGTGATCTCCGGCGACGTCCTCACCGACATCGACCTGACCGCGATCGTCAAGCGCCACGAGGAGGCGTCGGCCCTGGCCACCATCGGCCTGGTCGCGGTCGACGATCCGGTCGAGTTCGGCATCGTGATCACCCGGGAGGACGGCTCGATCGAGCGATTCCTCGAGAAGCCGACGTGGGGGCAGGTCTTCAGCGACACGATCAACACGGGCATCTTCGTGCTCGAACCCGACATCTTCGACCTGATCGCCCCCGACCGGCCCGTCGACTTCTCCGAGGAGGTCTTCCCGCAGGCGCTCGCCGAGGGACGCACCCTCATCGGCGCGGTCGCCGAGGGCTACTGGGAGGACGTCGGCACGCTCGACGCGTACGTGCGGGCGCACCACGACGTGCTCGACGGCACCGTCGTCGTCGACGTGCCCGGGTTCCGGCTGCGTGACGGGGTCTGGCTCGGTGACGGCGCCGAGGTCCACCCCGAGGCGGAGATCCGGGGCAGCGCGGTCATCGGGGCCGGCTGCCGGGTCGAGGCCGGGGCCCGGCTCGGCCCGTACGCGGTCCTCGGCCGCAACACGCGGGTGCGTCGCGACGCGCTCGTCGAGCGCTCGGTGGTGCACGAGAACGTCTACGTGGGGGAGAGCGCCCGGGTCCGCGGCGCGGTCATCGGCCGGTCGAGCGAGCTGCGGCGCGCGTCGCGCTGCGACGAGGGTTCGGTGCTCGGCCACGAGTGCTTCGTCGGCGACGAGGCGGTCGTCGGCGCCGGCGTGAAGGTGTATCCGTTCAAGACGATCGAGGCGGGGGCCACGGTCAACTCGTCGATCATCCTGGAGTCGCGCGGCGCCCGGAGCCTGTTCGGGCGGTCCGGCGTCTCCGGCCTCGCCAACGTCGACATGACGCCGGAGCTGGCGACGCGGATCGCGATGGCGTGGGCGACCTCGTTGCCGCGTGGCACCACCGTCGTCACGTCCCGCGACTCGAGCCGCGCCGCCCGGATGCTGAAGCGCGCCCTGATGTCGGGGCTCAACGCGGGTGGCGTCGACGTGCTCGACCTCGAGGTGGCGTCGGTGCCGGTCACGCGCTTCGCGGTCCGCCAGCCACAGGCGACCGGCGGGCTCACCGTCCGCCTCGACCGCGCCGATCCCGACAGCGTCGGGGTGCGGTTCCTCGACCGGGCCGGCCTCGACATCTCCGAGGCGGCCCAGCGCAAGATCGAGCGCCAGTTCACCCGCGAGGACTTCCGCCGGGTGCCCGCCGAGGAGATCGGCGACATCGGGTTCCCGCCACGCGTCCTCGAGCACTACACGACCGCGCTCGGCCAGACGGTCGATCTCGACGTGGTGCGGTCGGCGTCGTTCAAGATCGTCGTCGACTACGCCTACGGCTCGACGTCGTTCACGATGCCGACCGTGCTCGGCCAGCTCGGCGCCGACGTCCTGGCGGTCAACCCCTACGCCTCGACCCAGGGGGCGATCGGCTTCACCCACCGCGACGGCGCGTCGGCCGCCAGCCCGCTCGTCACGGCATCGGGCGCGCACCTCGGCGCCGTGCTCGACCCCGACGGCGAGCGCCTGGCGGTGATCGACGACGAGGGCCACGTCCTCTCCGACACCGAGCTGCTCCTCGCCTTCGTGCACCTGGTCGCCCCCCACATCGACGGCGATCGCATCGCGGTCCCGGTCAACGCCACCGGGCGGGTCGCCGACATGATCGAGGGCGCGGCCGTGCGCCTCGTCGAGGCCAAGACATCTCCCGCCGCGCTGATGGCGACCGCCGCCGAGGACGGGATCGGCTTCGCGGCCGACACCGAGGGCGGGTTCATCCTCCCGGGCTTCATGCCCGCCTTCGATGCCGCGGCCGCCCTGGTGAAGCTGCTCGAGCTGCTCGCCCGCCACGACGTCAAGCTGTCCTCGGTCGTCGCCGGCCTGCCCCGCAGCCACGTCGCCCACGAGACGGTCGTGACGCCGTGGGAGCAGAAGGGCCTGATCATGCGATCCCTCGTCGAGACCACGAGCCCCGACCGTCTGGTGCTCGTCGACGGGGTGAAGGTGCTCCACGACGACGGCTGGGCGCTCGCCCTGCCCGACGCCACCGAGCCGGTCACCCACGTGTGGGCCGAGGCCGCCACCGACGCGGAGGCCCGGGCCCGGGCCCTCGAGTACGGACGCCGGGTCCGCCAGCTCATGCGATGACGCGGCGAGCCGCCGGGCGTGATCGGGCCCGGGCCCGGGCTCCCCAACCCTCCCGCAGAGGTCGAGGCTTGTCTGAGGTAGGTTGCCGGGCATGAACCTGCCCGAGGAGCTCAGGTACACCAAGGACCACGAGTGGGTGCGGATCGACGGTTCGATCGCGCGCATCGGCATCACCGACTACGCCCAGGACGCGCTCGGCGACGTGGTGTTCGTGCAGGTCCCCGACGTCGGCACGGCCGTCGCCGCCGGTGACACCGTCAGCGAGGTGGAGTCCACCAAGTCCGTGTCGGAGATCTACGCGCCGCTCGCCGGCACCGTCGTCGCGGTCAACGCGGACCTCGCCGACGCCCCGCAGCGGCTCAACGAGGACCCCTACGGCGAGGGTTGGATCTGCGACATCGAGGTCGGCGACGCGGACCTCGACGGCCTGCTCGACGCCCCCGGATACCAGGCGCTCGTCGAGGACTAGCCCATGGCCGAGATCGAGTGTGCGCGCTGCGGCCACCGCAACGGTGAGGAGGCCAACTTCTGCTCCTCGTGCGGTGCCCCGATCGAACGTGACGACCACGAGGACCGGCCCACGATCCAGCTCCAGCTCGACGGGCCCGGGGGTCAGCCCGACGAGATCAGCATCGACCTCGACGACGTACCCGGCGCCGGGCTCCTCGTCGTCCGGGCCGGGCCCAACGCCGGCGCCACGTTCGCCGTCGACAAGGACCTCGTCACCGCGGGCCGCCACCCCGACAGCGACATCTTCCTCGACGACATCACCGTGTCACGCCGTCACGCCGAGGTGCGACGCGACGGCGACGTCCTCGTCGTGACCGACGCCGGGTCGCTCAACGGCACGTACCTCAACCGCGAGCGCATCGAGAGCGCGCCGCTCCACGACGGCGACGTCATCCAGGTCGGCAAGTTCAAGCTCGTGTACGTGACGGGCGGCGAGGCCGGTGCCGGGGGAGCTACGTGACGGGGGCGACGAGGTGACCGACATGGCGAACCGAACCCACCTGTCGATCGGCGAGGTGCTCAGCCTGCTCCAGGACGAGTTCCCCGACGTCACCATCTCGAAGATCCGGTTCCTCGAGAGCCAGGGGCTCCTCGACCCCGAGCGCACGCCGTCGGGCTACCGGAAGTTCTACGAGCCCGACGTGCGCCGCCTGCGGTGGATCCTCACCCAGCAGCGCGACCACTTCCTGCCGCTGAAGGTGATCAAGGATCGTCTCGACGCCGGGGAGGACGCCGAGCTGGCGGCGCCCGACCGGGCCGGCAACGGAGCCACCGCGGCGGTGCCGCCCGCGGCCGGGCCCGATGGCTCGCCCTCTCCCGCTCCCGTACCGGGCGGGGGCGCGGGTTCGGATGACGGCGCGGCGGGCGGTTCGAGTTCCGCGGCCGGGTCGACGGGGGCGGCTCCGCGTTCCGGTGCCGTTCCCGCGGGCGCCACCGCGCCCGCCACGGGTTCGCCCGGCGCCGGGGACGCGGCGGCGCCCGACCCGGCCACCGATGGTTCCGCGGCCGCCGGCGCCGCCGCGCCAGCCACCCCGTCGATGCCGATCTGGATGGCCGACGCGGCGCGGGCCAAGGCCGACCGGGTGCGCAGCGGTCACGACGTCGGCGAGGGCCCCGCCCCGCTCGACGCGGACGTGACCTCGGTGAGCCTCACCCCCGACGAGCTGATCGCGGCGAGCGGCCTCACCCGTGGCCAGCTCGGCTCCCTCGAGGAGTACGGCCTGGTGAGCGGCCAGGTCGTCGGCGACGAGCGCTACTACGGCGGCGAGGACCTCATCGTCGCCCAGAAGGCCGCGGGCTTCTTCGGCCGGGGCCTCGAAGCCCGGCATCTGCGCATGTTCAAGACCGCGGCCGACCGCGAGGCGGCGATGCTCGAGCAGCTCGTGCTGCCCCTGGTGCGCCAACGCAGTCCCGAGGGCCGGGCCGAGATGCAGGCCACCATCGCCGAGCTGGCGGGGCTCGGCCAGGGCCTCCGGGCTGCACTGCTCCGCTCGGCCCTCGCCGACCACCTCGCCCCCTGACGCGCCCCCCGGTCGGGGACGGCCGGCCCACCGCCGGGTGCAACGGCTGGAGCGGAACGGCGCGCTGGGCGGGACGCGGGTGTCCCGGTCGGCGCGTGGAACGGTGGAGGACCGCGGGCGGCACGAGCCGGGGCGGGAGATCCGGGGTGGAACCGCGGAGCTAGGGCACGCCACCACCGGTAGGGTGATGCCGATGGTCGAGATGGATCTCGTCGGCGTCAGGGTCGAGTTCCCCTCCAACACGCCGATCGCCCTGCTCCGCGAGCGGGAGGGCGCGCGCCGGGTGCTGCCGATCTTCATCGGTGGTCCCGAGGCCACGGCCATCGCCTTCGCACTGGAGGAGGTCGTCACGCCCCGGCCGATGACCCACGACCTCATGCGCGACCTGCTCGACGACCTCGGGGTCAGCGTCGAGTCGGTGGTGGTCACCGAGCTCCGCGACCGCACGTTCTACGCCGAGATCGAGCTGCACGCCGCCGACGGCGTCCACCGCGTGTCGAGCCGACCGTCCGACGCGATCGCCCTGGCCGTCCGGGCCGGCACCCCGATCTACGCCGAGGAGGCCGTGCTCGACCAGGCCGGCTTCGAGGCGGAGCCCGACGAGGACGATCGGGAGGAGGAGGCCGAGGTCGTGGAGCAGTTCCGCGAGTTCATCGACAGCGTCAGCCCCGAGGACTTCGCCGGCTAGTCCCCCTCCGCCCCGCGCCCGGGAAGCGCTTCTGCGCTGGGCGGGACACGGGTGTCCCGGTGAGCGCGCAGAACCGGACGGGGAGGGCGCCCGACACGCACCGGGTGGAGCCGGCGACGGGCGCGGGTCGGGGATCCAAACCCGAGCGGGGCCGTTGACCGCATCGCGGGGGAGGCGTATGGTCCGAGGTTCACAGTTGCGTAACTACGCCGATGTCACTCGGCCGGACGCTCGTCCGGCGGCCCCGTCCGCCGGCGGGTGACGGTTCCGGAGGACGGTGGGAGGCCGACATGGAAGAGGGCTACAGCGGCAAGGCGGCGGCGGAGATCGTCGGCATCACGTACCGACAGCTCGACTACTGGGCCCGCACCGACCTGGTGCGGCCGTCGCTGGCCGACGCGCGTGGGAGCGGCTCCCGCCGGCGCTACTCCTACCGGGACCTCCTCGAGCTCAAGCTGATCAAGACGATGCTCGACTCCGGCATCAAGCTCGAGTCGGTCCGTGACGCGTTCGACTACCTCCGCACCAACCTCGGAGAGGACATCTCCTCGGCCCGCCTGGTGATCGCCGGTTCCTCCGCCATGCTCGTGCGCCACGACCGCGAGATGATCGACGTCGTCAACCGGTACCACGGCCAGGGTGTCCTCAACCTCAACCTGGTGACGCTCGACGGCCTGAAGGGAGAGCTCGACGCGGCGGTGCACGAGCTGGCCCCGACGAGCGACGACGTCGACGCGTCCGGCGGGTCCACGGCCGGCACCGACCGCCCGGCCAACACCGACGCCGCCCACGGCTGAACGGCGGCACGGCTGAACGGCGGCTGGCGGCCGTTGCCCGACGGCTACCGGCGACCCGCTGACCGGCGACCCGCTGACCGGCGACCGGCTGATCGGCGACACAGGGGCGGGCGTTACGCTCGCCCCTCGTGACCGACCGCACCTCTCCGCTCGACGCCGTCCACCGCGCCCTCGACGCTCGCATCGTCCCCTTCGGGGGGTGGGAGATGCCGCTCAACTACGCCGACGGGAGCCTCGCCGAGCACCGGGCCTGCCGCACCGACGCCGTCGTGTTCGACGTGAGCCACCTGGGCACCGTCCGGGTGACCGGTTCCGACGCCCACGAGCGCCTCCAGCGGGCGTTCACCAACGACCTCGACCGGGTCGCTCCCGGCCGCGCCCAGTACACCCACCTGCTCGACCCCGACGACGCCTCGGTGCTCGACGACATCATCGTCTGGTGGGTCGACGGCGACCGCTTCGACGTCATGCCGAACGCGTCGAACACCGACCGGGTGACCGGCGCGCTCGGCGACGGGGCGATCGACGTGACCGCCGAGCGGGCGGTCCTCGCCCTCCAGGGGCCGCGAGCCCGCGAGCGCCTCGCGCCGGTGTTCCCCGAGGCGGCGGAGGTCGCCCGCTTCGGGGTCGGAACCGCCGAGTGGGCCGGCGTGCGGTGCACGTTCGCCGGCACCGGCTACACCGGCGAGGACGGCGTCGAGGTCGCGGTGCCCGCCGACTCGGCCGCCGCGCTCTGGGAGGCGGTCACAGTGGCCGGCTTCGTACCCGCCGGGTTGGGCGCCCGCGACACGCTGCGCCTCGAGGCGGGCCTCCCGCTGCACGGCCACGAGCTCGGACCCGGCATCAACCCGCTGGAGGCCGGCCTGGGCTGGGTGGTGCGCTGGGACAAGGGGGACTTCATCGGGCGTGACGCGCTGCTGGCGATCAAGGAGGCAGGAGTGGGCCGGCGCCTCCGCGGCCTGACGGTCGAGGGCCGCCGACCGCCGCGCGACGGCTACCCGATCCTCCGCGACGGCGAGGCGGTGGCGGCGGTGAGCAGCGGCAACTTCTCTCCGACGCTCGGCCACGGCATCGCCCTGGCGCTGCTACCGGTCGACGTCGCCGAGGGCGACCGGCTGGCGATCGACGTCCGCGGCACCGAGGTCCCGGCCACGGTGGTGCCGCTGCCCTTCGTCGGTCGCTGACCGCCCGCGGTGCGAGGGGGACGGCGGGCTAGCGGTACTCGTCGATCGGAGGGCAGGCGCAGACCAGGTTGCGGTCGCCGTAGCCGCCGTCGATGCGGCGCACCGGTGGCCAGTACTTGTCGGCGGCGACGACCGATCCGGGGAAGGCCGCCTGCTCCCGGGTGAAGGGGTGGTCCCACTTCTCGCCCAGCACCGAGGCCGAGGTCCACGGCGCCTCGCGGAGCAGATCGGGGTGCTCGTCGGCCTCGGCGCGGATGGCGATCATGGCGTCGCAGAACCGGTCGATCTCGGCCCGGTCCTCGCTCTCGGTGGGCTCGACCATGAACGTGCCGGCGACAGGGAAGCTCATCGTCGGCGCGTGGAAGCCGTGGTCGATCAGGCGCTTGGCGACGTCGTCGACCGTGATGCCCGTGGCCTTGGTGAGCGGTCGCAGGTCGATGATGCACTCGTGGGCGACGAGCCCCTTGGCCCCGGCGTAGAGGACGGGGTAGTGGCCCTCGAGCCGCTTGGCGACGTAGTTGGCGCTCAGGATGGCGGCCTCGGTGGCCCGCCGCAGACCGTCGGAGCCCATCATCCGCACGTACGCCCACGGGATGGGGAGGATGCCCGCCGAGCCCCACGGCGCGGCGGACACGGGGCCGGGACCGGTGTCGGCCGGACCGCACTCCGGCACGAGCGGGTGGGTGGGCAGGTGGGGCGCGAGGTGGGCACCGACCGCGACCGGCCCGACCCCGGGACCGCCACCACCGTGGGGGATGCAGAACGTCTTGTGGAGGTTGAGGTGGCTGACGTCGGCGCCGAACCGGCCGGGCCGGGCGAGGCCGACCATGGCGTTGAGGTTGGCCCCGTCGAGGTACACCTGTCCGCCGGCGTCGTGGACGACCTCGCAGATCTCGGTGATGCCCTCCTCGAACACCCCGTGGGTCGAGGGATAGGTGACCATGACCGCGGCCAACTCGGAGGCGTGGGCGTTGACCTTGGCCCGCAGGTCGTCGAGGTCGACGTTCCCCAGGTCGTCGCACTCGACGACGACCACCCGCATGCCGGCCATAACCGCGCTGGCGGCGTTGGTGCCGTGGGCGGAGGAGGGGATGAGGCAGACGTCCCGGGACGCCTCGCCACGGGAGCGGTGGTACCCACGGATGGCGAGGAGCCCGGCCAGCTCGCCCTGGCTCCCCGCGTTGGGCTGGAGCGACACCGCCGCGTAGCCGGTGACCGCCGCCAGCCACCGCTCCAGATCGGCGATGAGGGAGCGGAAGCCCTCGGACTGGTCGAGCGGGGCGAAGGGGTGGAGGCCCGCGAACCCGGGCCAGGTGATCGGCTCCATCTCGGCCGCCGCGTTGAGCTTCATCGTGCACGAGCCGAGCGGGATCATCGCCCGGTCGAGGGCGATGTCGCGGTCGGAGAGGCGCCGCAGGTAGCGCAACATCGCCGTCTCGGAGCGGTGCGACGAGAACACCGGGTGGGTGCAGAACCCGCTGGTGCGGACGAGCGGGGCGGGCACGGCGGGGGAGTCGTCCACGGCGGCGTCGATGTCGGCGGCCGTGGTGGCGGCGCCGAACGCGTCGAGGACGGCGTCGAGGTCGGCGAGCGTCGTCGTCTCGTCGCAGGCGACCGACACGTGGTCGGCGTCGATCCGGCGGAGGTTCACCCCGGATGCCAGCGCGGCGGCGACGACCCCGTCGGCACTCCCCGGCACGCGGGCGGTAACCGTGTCGAAGTAGGTGTCGTGGACCAGCTCGACGCCGGCGTCGGCCAGCCCGCGGGCGAGCACGCGGGCCGCACGGTGGATGCGCGCCGCGATCGCACGGAGGCCGTCGGGCCCGTGGTACACCGCGTAGGAGGAGGCGATCACCGCGAGGAGCACCTGGGCGGTGCAGATGTTGCTGGTGGCCTTCTCGCGACGGATGTGCTGCTCGCGGGTCTGGAGGGCGAGGCGCAGGGCGGGGGCGCCGTCGGCGTCGACCGACACACCGACGAGGCGGCCCGGCAGCGACCGCTGGAGCCCCTCGCGCACCGCCATGTAGCCCGCGTGCGGGCCGCCGAAGCCCATCGGGACGCCGAACCGCTGGGCCGAGCCGACCGCGACGTCGGCGCCGATCTCGCCGGGCGGGCGGAGCAGGCACAGTGCCAGCGGGTCGGCCGCCACCGCGACGATCGCGCCCCGCTCGTGGGCGGCGGCGACGAGATCGCTGTCGTCGCGGACCTGGCCGGTGGTGCCCGGGTACTGGAGGAGCAGCCCGAAGCCGTCGCCCTGGGGCAGGCCGTCGGCGGGGTCGAACGTCACGACGTCGAGGCCCAGCGGTTCGGCCCGCGTGCGCACGACGGCCAGGGTCTGGGGGAGGCAGCCCGAGTCGACCCAGAAGGCGGCGTCGGCCGGGGCCTTCGACGCCCGCCGGGCGAGCGTCATCGCCTCGGCGGCGGCGGTGGCCTCGTCGAGGAGGGATGCGTTGGCGACGGCGAGGCCGGTCAGATCGATGATCAGCGTCTGGAAGTTGAGCAGCGCCTCGAGCCGCCCCTGTGAGATCTCCGGCTGGTACGGGGTGTAGGCGGTGTACCAGGCCGGGTTCTCGAGCACCGAGCGGCGGATCACCGGCGGCGTCACCGTGTCGTGGTAGCCGAGGCCGATCATCGAGCGCACGACCCGGTTGCGGGCCGCCAGGTCGGCCAGCTCGGCCAGGGCCTCGGCCTCGCCGATGGGGGCCGGCAGGTCGAGGGGGGCGAGGTCGCGGATGGCCGCGGGCACGGTGTCGGCGATCAGGTCGGCCATCGAGTCGTAGCCCAACGAGGCGAGCATCGCCGCCTGGTCGTCGGCTCGGATGCCGATGTGCCGCTCGGAGAAGGGCACGCCGCCACCGGTGGTGGCGAGGGGTGAGGGGTCGGTCATCAGGCTGGCTCCGGGGTGCACGGCCACGGCGGGTACGGGCGAACGTCGTTCCCCACCGGCCGCCGGCGTTCCGACGGTGCGGCTCCCACCGGGGGGCTCGACGGCGCCCGCACGATACCAGGAGGCGACCGGTGGTCCGGCCCTCGGAGGCGGCGATCAGCGACCGGACGCGGGCCCGTCGGACGGGCGTCGCGTGCGATGATCACGCCCGGAGGAGGTGCGATGCCGCACAGGTTCGGGAGGTCGATGGCCGTGGTGGCGGTGACGGTGCTGGCGTTGGCGGGCGCGGCGTGCGGGGGCTCCGATGACGAGATCGAGGGCGCACCGCGGGCGTGCGTCACCGCCGAGGAGGGGTGCGAGAACGATCCGATCGACCTGGGGGCGGGCTCGGCCATCGAGCTCCCCGCCGGCTGGCCAACCCGTCTCGGACTGCCGGCGGGCGCGACCGTGCTGTCGGCCTACACGTCCGACGACCCGGGCGGGATGAGCGTCGTGGTCGGGGTCGACTCCGATCCGCGAGAGGTCGCCGACGAGGTGCGCGATCAGCTCGTCGAGGCCGGCTTCGCCGTGGACCCCGACGCGGATGCCGGGGACGACGGCGAGCGGATCGTCGCGAGCGGCGACGACCTCGACGTGGAGGTCACCGTCCACGGGTCGCCCGAGGACGACGGCGAATCGGGCGCGACCGAGGTGTCCTACACGTTCGTGTCCCGCTGACGGGACCCGCCGACCCCCGCGCGTCCCCGCGGACCGGAGCGGACCGGGTCGGGCCGCGGGCCCGGGGGGATCGTCAGTCGACCAGGTCCGGCTCGACCGCCTCGATCCAGTCGAAGAGCGGCTGCGCGCTGAACAGCCCGGCCAGGTGGCTGCCGATCTCGTCACGGGTGGCGACGGCGACGTCGTGGGCGATCTCCCGGGGCTCGCCGGCGGCCCGCGCGGTCAGTTCGACCTCGCACGTGCGCTCCATCGTCACGTACCAGAACAGAGCCTCCTCGACGGTCTGGCCGACGGTCAGCAGCCCGTGGTTGGCGAGGATGGCGGCCTTGTGGCCTCCGAGCGCGACGGCGATGCGCTTGCCCTCGATCGGGTCGTTGACGGTGCCGGTGTAGTCGTCGAACAGCACGTGATCGTCGTGGAAGATGCAGCTGTCCTGGGTGATCGTGGTCAGCCGGCGGCCCAGGGTGGCGAACGCCCGACCCGACTTCGAGTGGGAGTGGGCGGCGGCGACCACGTCGGGCCGGGCGGCGTGGATCGCCGAGTGGATGGCGAAGGCGGCCCGGTTGACCGGCCACGATCCCTCGACGACCTCGCCGGAGTGGTCGACGAGGATCAGATCCGAGGCGCGGATCTGCTTGAAGCTCATGCCGAAGGGGTTCACCCAGAACCGGTCGGCGTGCTCGGGGTCGCGGGCGGTGATGTGGCCGGCGACGCCCTCGTCGAACCCGAAGCGGCCGAACAGGCGCAGGGCACCGGCGAGGCGGCGCTTGCGGTGGGCCCGCTCCTCGTCGGGCGATCGGTTGGCGAAGAGGTCGGCCGGTCGTCGGGTTGTCATCGCAGGCTCCGGGGGTGGCGTTCGGTTGGAGCCTACGGCGTCGGCACCGGCGCGACCCGGGCCACCGAACCGCGGCCCGGGTCACCGAAGTGCTGGAAGTCGGGGCGTTCGGGCCGATGGAGGCGGGTCGTCCAGACCCGGTGAGATCGAAGGGAAGAACGGATGTCCCGAGCCGACACGGTGCAGCTGCTCCTCGACGCGCCCGGCCAGACACCGATCGACCTACCGCACTCGCCCTGGCGGGCGTGGGTGCTCACCGACCGGGGACCGGTGCTGCCGCCGGTGGCCGCCGGCTCGATCCGGCTGTCGCCGGTCGCCGGGCGGGGGGAGCGGGCGCTGGTCGCGGCGGTGGCCGCCGATGATCCCGTCGCCCTCGGCCAGGCGCTCGACGTCGCCGGACCCGCCCAGGACGCGGCGCGGGTGCTGTTCGCCCTCCGCCACGCCGACATCGCCCCGGCGGAGGCGGCGAGCGTGCTCGGCCGGGTGCTTGGATCCGGTGCCAGCAACGACAAGCTGCTGCGCCGCCACTGGAGCGACCTCCACCTGCACGTCCAGCTCGCGCCCGGGGTGCCGGCCCTGGTGTCGCTCGGCCGGATGGGGCTGGGCCTGCTGCTCGTCGAGGTGCTGGTGCAGTCGGGCCGCCCCGCCGACGCGCTCGGCGTGCTGGACAGCCTGCCCGACGTCCCTCCGGTGCGGCTGGCCCAGACGGCGACGCTCCTCGCCCACGGCGACCACCAGCGGGTGATCGACCTCACGGCGCGCTGCGGCAACGTCGACGACGTCTCGGCGCTGGTCCTCGTCGCCCGCAGCGTCGCCGCCCGCAGCCTGACGGACCTGTCGACGGCCCTCGACGCCGCCACCGCCGCCCTGTCCCAGGGAGGCCGCGGTCTCGGTGTCATGTGCGCCGCGCTCGAGGAGCGGGCGCACATCTACACCCTCGCCGGCGACCGGAACGCCGCCCAGGCGGACCTGGCGGTGCTCGCCGCCGTGGCCGACGGCGCGCTGCACCTCCAGATCCCACCGCCGACGCCGCTCCGCCGGGCGCCGGTCGGGGACCCGGTGCAGTACTCCCTCGCCGAGGCCCGGCACCGCATGCGGCGCCGGATCGCGGTCGGGGATCGTCCGGGGACCTTCGGCGGCCGGCACCACTCGACCTACCGGGACGAGATCGCCGTCATGTTCTCGATGGGCCAGACGAAGGCGGCGGAGGAGCTCCTGCTCGGGCTGCTCGACGTCGTCGAGGACGAGGTCGACGAGCTCGGCCTGCCGCTGGACGACACGTTCTTCCTGACCCTCGCCGACCTGTACCAGGACAGCGGCCGGGCCGAGGACCTCAAGGCCCTCAAGGAGCGCTACCAGGACGCTGAGCGGCGCTCGCAGATGCACCAGGCCGCCCAGGCCGCCGCCGGGGACCCGTCGGCGGGGGAGGGGACCGACGCTCCCCCGCCCAGCGCCGAGGAGATCGCCGCGCTGGCGACGGCGCTCGATGCGCCCGGGCCGGACGCGTCGGCATCGGCCGCGGGCACGCCCGTGGCGCCGGTCGGGCCGGTCGGGCCGGACGGTGCCTCGGACGACGCGGCCCCGTCGGAGCCCGAGTCGGCGGATCCCGAGCCCGTGGACGCCGAGTCGGTGGAGCCCGAGTCGGCGGATCCCGAGTCGGATGCGGTCGAGCGGGAGTCGGCCACGCCGGCCACGCCGGCCACGCCCGAGCCGGAGCCCGAGCCCGCCCGGGAGCTGGTGGCCGTGGCCGTCACCGGCGGCAACGACCCCGAGACGACCCCGCGGGGCGAGGCGGGTGACGGCGGTACGGCGGACGACGACGAACCCGACGACGAGCCGCCGACGCCGCCGCGGGAGCTGACGCCCATCGAGCGCATGGTGCGCGGCCCGCGGTTGCGCGGTCTCTGACCTCGGCGGTCGCCTAGATTACGTCACGTGACGAAATCAGGGGAGACCGACGGGAGCGGAGACCGCGGTGCCGCCGCGGGGTCGGTGGGCGATCGCCGATGCCGCTGGTGCGGGCGACGGCTGCCGGAACGCAGTGGGCCGGGGCGGCCCCGGACGTTCTGCCGGGCCGGGTGCCGGCAGCAGGCGCACATGGCCCGCAAGCTGGCCGCCGCCCACGGACTCGGCGACGGCGACGTGATCGTCGCCCGGGAGGCGCTCGACGAGCTCCAGAGCGCGCTGTACTGCCTGCAGGCGGCCATCGAGGACGTCGACGCCGACCTGGCCGACTCCGCCGACGATCCCACCGAGGTGCGTCGGGCGCTGACCTGGCTGCTCGACAACGCCCGTCCGTTGGCGAGCGCCTGGATCGAGCCCCGGACCCTCGACGCCTGATATGCCCGGCCAGTTCCTATAACTTTACAGAACGTACATTATGGGCGTTGGCGGGGCGGGCCGGGACCCTGGCTGGTCGCGGTCCCACCGCGGACGAACCCGTGCCGAGCCCGCGTGCGGGTTTGCTCCGACCTCTCGTACGGGCCGGGCGGGGGTCGCCGATTACGGTGGCGCCCCTATGGCCCGCCGCATCGAGATCGAGCTGACGAGCGCCCGCGACGACGGGCAGTGGACCTGGCGCGCCGCCGGTGCACGCGAGCCCAAGGGCCTGATCGGTACCGAACTGGTCCCCGCCGGATCGGCGGTCGGAACCGTGCTCCGCGTCGAGGTCGAGACCGGCCTCGACGGCACCGAGGTCACCAGCGTCCTGCCCTCGCGGGGCGAGCGGTCGGGTCCGGAGGTCCTCGAGCTGATCGGCCGTCAGCTCCGCGACGACGAGCTGGTCACCAGCAAGCTGGTCGGCAAGCGCGGCCGCCGCGACGACGATGGCGAGGGCCGGCGCGGCCGGCGTGGCCGCGATGGTGGCCCGGGCCGCGAGGGCGGACGGGGCGGTCCCGGGGGTCGGGGGCGCGACGGCGGGCGCGGCCGACCCGACGGCGACCGCGGGCGACGCGGCCCGCGCTCCGACGGCGATGGCCGGGGACCGAGGTCCGACCGGTCCGAGCGGGGCGACCGCACCGAGCGGGCCCGGCGCCGTCCGCCCGCCGACGCCAAGCCGCGCCCGAAGCGGCTCCGCCCCCAGCGCCACCACCGCCGTGCCGTGCTCGACACCCTGGAGGCGCACGAGCGCCCGATCGCCGACGAGGTGCTCCGGGGCGGCATCCCGGCGGTCCGCCAGGCGGTCGAGAAGCAGAACCAGGCCGCCCGGGCCGAGGGCCGTCCCGAGGTCGATCCGGCCCAGCTCGAGGCGCTCGCCGAGCGGCTGCTGCCCAAGCTCCGCGCCGCCGAGTGGCGGGACCGGGCCGATGCCGCCCTCGCCGACCTCGAGGAACTCGACCTCCGCGACCTGCGTACCGTCGTCGTCGCCGCCGACTCCGGAGCCCGCGACGACGAGGCCCGGACCATCGCCGCCCAGCTACGCGAGGGTCTCGAGCGCCGCATCGAGGCCGACCAGGCCGCCTGGCTGGCCGAGCTCGACGAGCTCCTCCGCGACGGCCGTGTCGTGCGGGCGCTCCGGGTCAGCTCGCGCCCGCCCAAGGCCGGGTCGCCGCTCCCGCCCGACTTGCTGAGCCGCCTCGCCGAGGGGGCCACCGGCTCGTTGACCGCCGAGACGGTCACCGACCGCTGGGTCACGGTGCTCGACGCGCTGTCGCTCTCCCCCGTCCACGCGCGGGTCGCCCCCGCCTCGATCCCGGAATCGCCCAGCGACGAGCTCAAGGCGGCGGTCGCCGCCGCCGGCTCCCGGGTACCACTGGTCGCGGCCGCGTTCGGCGTCGAACCGGCTCCGGCGGGCAGGCGAGGGCCCCGCCGGCCCGGTCGCGGCGGTGGACCCGGGCGTCCCGGGGGGCAGGGCGGCGCCGGCGGTCGTCGCGGCGGCCCGGCCCGGTCGCCGGAGCGCGCTCCGGCCGCCGAGACCCCCACCGCTCCGGCATCCGAGGCATCCGAGCCGCACGCGGAGGACGCCGCTCCCCCGGTCGAGGCGCCCTCGGAGGAGTCGGTCGCGCCCGACCCCGCCACCGCACCGGGGTCCGGCGACGACTCCGGGTCCGGCGACGCCTCTTGACCGATCGGTCAGGTTGGGGCGCCCGCGCTGGCTAGGGTTCGGCCATGGTCGAATACGAGCTCGACGGCCACATCGCCGTCATCACCATCAAGCGCCCCGAGGCCCGCAACGCGTTCAACACCGACGTCGCCCAGGGCATGGAGGCGGCGATCGACAGGCTGGAGGAGGACCCGGAGGCCTGGATCGGCATCGTCACCGGCGGCCGCACCGACAAGGGTTGGATCTTCTGCGCCGGCGCCGACCTGAAGCAGATGGCGGTCGACCCGGGCGGCATGTCCACGCCGCGCGGCGGCTTCGCCGGGTTCGTCCAGCGCGAGCGCACCAAGCCGGTCATCGCCGCCGTCGACGGCCCGGCGCTGGCGGGCGGCACCGAGATCGTCCTGGCCTGCGACATGGTCGTGGCGTCGAAGACCGCGGTGTTCGGCATCCCCGAGGTGAAGCGCAACCTCGTCGCCGCGGCCGGTGGCCTGTTCCGCCTCCCGCGCAAGATCCCCCGCAACATCGCCATGGAGCTGGCCCTCACCGGCCGGCTCGACTTCCCGGCCGAGCAGGCGCACCACCACGGGCTGGTGAACCACCTCGCCGAGGAGGGCGAGGCGCTCGCCCGCGCCAAGGAGCTGGCCGCCCAGGTGTGCGAGGCGGCCCCGCTGGCCGTCGCCGAGAGCCGCAAGATCGTCATCGAGGCCACCGACCAGCCCGACGAGGTCGGCTGGAAGATGTCGGGCGAGGGCATCATGAAGATGTTCGGCACCGAGGACTTCACCGAGGGCCTCACCGCGTTCGCCGAGAAGCGGGCCCCGGTCTGGAAGGGCCGCTGACCGCCGGGCACGCGGCCCGGCACCCCGCTCAGCTGATGGTCGTGATCACGCCGCGCTCGTAGAGCAGCTCGGCGATCCCGTCGGCCAACGCCAGCTCGGCCACGTCCCCGAGCGGCACCCACCGCGCCACCGCCGCGTCGTCGCCCGCGACCGGCTCCGAGCGCGCCAGCAGCGACACGCGATGCACCAGCACCACGTGGTGGTGGTCGTCGCCGATCACCTCGGCGACCCCCAGCAGCTCGCCGCACGCGCCCTCGACACCGGTCTCCTCGGCCAGCTCCCGCACGACCGCCTCCGCCAGCACCTCCCCCGCCTCGACCCGGCCCCCCGGCAGGGACCACAGCCCGGCGAACGGCGACCGCGCCCGCTGCACCAGCAGGAGCTCGTCGGCGTCGACGACGACCGCGCTCACCCCCAGGACAGGTGCCGCGGGGCCGATCACGGGGCCGGGTCCGGGGGTTCGAGATCGCGGTGGACGAGGATCGCCCGGGCGGTCAGGCCGAAGCGCTCGAAGAAGTTCTTGCTGGCGCGCATGCCCGGAAGGACCAGGGAGTCGATGCCCCGGCAGCCGTTCTCGGCGGCCCACTCCATCGCGTGCTCGATCAGGGCGGCCCCGAGGCCGACGTCGCGGAACCCCGGCTCGACGTAGACGTCCCCCAGCACCGCCATGCGACTGCCGTCGGGCAGGTGCTCCAGGTGGGCCACGGCGTAGCCGGCCGGTACCTCGTCGTAGGTGCCGAGCAGCACCACGCCCGCCCCCTCCCCCGCCTCGGTCAGGTCGGCGGCGACGGTGGCGTCGAGCGGGTCCGGTCGGCCGTGCAGGAGACGCCACATCCGCCCGCCCCGCTCGACCGCCAGCTCCGCCCGGGCGAGGTCGGCGAGGCGCTCCAGCTCGGGGACATCGTCGGGACCGGCCCGGCGTACCGCCTCCACGGCTATCCGTCCTGCAGCTGCGCCACCCGGTTGAGGATGGTCTTGCGGCCCCGGTGGGCCAGCTCGTAGCGGCGGACCTGCTCCAGCTCCTCGGGGTCGAGGCCCCGCAGGCGCGGGACGACCTGGCTGGCGGCCAGGCTGTCGTAGTCCGGGATGGCGAGGTCGTCAGCGGGTACCGAGGGCTCGGTCGGGGCGGAGTCGACCTCGGGCTCGGGGTCGGGCACCACCCGCACGGCCGGCTCGGTGGTCGGGCCGGGTTCGGGCCGGGTCGGCGCCGGCCGCGGCACGACACCCAGGTCGACGAGGACGGCCTCGACCTGCTCCTGGAGCGGGCCGAGGCGACGCGCCGCCTCGACCTGGCCCTGCTGGACGGCGAACTGGCCGACCATCCGGGCCATCGTGACCTGGTTGCGGCCCCGCTCGACGAACTTGGGCAGCAGGCCACGCGCCTCCAGCGCGAACCCCAGGGGGGCGTACACCAGGAGGTCGATCGCGGCGTCGACGGACGGCTTCCGATCGGTCACCGGACCATGCTGCCCGGAGGGCCAGGCGGGCCCAAATCCCCGGCGGAGGTCAGACGCAGTCGGCGCAGAGCATGGCGTCGGGATCGGCGAGCTGGCTCGGGAGCTTCACCAGGAAGCACGACTGGCAGGTGAACTCGCCGGGACGCTTGGGCTGCACCCGACCCCCGGGCTCGCCCGAGGAGGCCTCGACGGGCGGCGCGTCCTCGTCGTCCTCGTCCTCGTCGTCGTTCGCCGCGATCCGGTCCTTCAGGATCGTGTCGAGGTCCTCCTCGACGTCGTCGGGGTCGGGCTCGTCCTCGTCCTCGTCGTCCTCGTCGGAACCCGCCCGCGGCCGGGCTGGAGCCGACTCCTCCTTCGCCGCCTCCTCGACGTCGTCCTCGTCCCCGAGATCGTCGTCGTCCACGAGGTCGCCGTCGAGGTCGCCGTCGTCCTCGTCGAGGTCCTCGTCGAGCTCCTCGTCGTCGTCGAAATCCTCGTCGTCGATGTCGTCGACCTCGAGGTCTTCGTCGGTGGGGTCTTCGTCAGCCATTGGATCCTTCGGTGCGTCCCGGACGGCGGTCGCGGCGGATCATAGGCCGCGTTCGCGGCGATGCAACCCCTGGTCGCGATGGTTCGCCCGAGGGGTCAGAAGCGCGACCGGAGGGCGAGGACGTTCGCCACGTAGGTGTCGGTCTCGGCGAACGTACCGGACCGCTCGACCGACGCCGGACCCTGGTAGTAGGCCGCCAGGGCCTGCGCCGGGTCGCCGTCGTAGCGGGCGAGCAACCACCGCAGGTACCGGGCCGACATGCGGATGTTGTCGTCGACCAGGTGGGGATCGAGGTCGCGGCCGATCAGGGCCTCCATGAACTCGACGGTGTCGGGCATGAGCTGACCGATCCCGACCGCGCCGGTGGACGACCTGGTGTGGTTCTGCCAGCCGGACTCCAACCAGGTCATCGCCATCAGCAGGTCGGCCGGGATGCCGTTGGCGGCCGCCCACTGCTCGAAGATCGGGATGTAGGCCTGGCGGGTGGGTGACGCCTGGAGGCGCTCGGGCAGCCCGACGCCCGATCCCGACGACGCGGTCGAGGTGGACGCGGCGGGGATGGTGAGGACGGTGCCGATGCGGATGAGGTCCGGGTCGGCGACGCCGTTCGCCCCCACGAGGGCGGAGACCGTGACCCCGTGGGCGACGGCGATTCCGCTCAGGGTCTCCCCCGCCACGACGGTGTGGCGGGCGCCGGTCGCGGCGGCCACCGGTGCGGCCTCGGCGGTCGGGGACGCGGCGGGAACGGCCCGGCGGCCGATCGGGCCGGTGCCGGCCACCGGGCCGGACGGGGCGACGAGGGCCAGCATCGCCAGCACGGGCAGGACCGCCCAGGCGATCGGTCGTCGGTTCCAGGGTCGCTTCGCGCGCTTCACGTGGGCTCCTCCGGTCATCCCCCCGGTGGGGCGGCGCGGCATCGTACCGGTAGCGCCGCGTGATGGAAAGCCCCGAGATCCCACCGGGACGCGCCGAACGCGGTCACTCACCGCGCGTGGTCGCGCGCGGACAACGTTCTCGCTGGTCAGAACGTACGCGCGCCGGTCAGTGGAGCTGCCGCCGGGCCTCGGCACGACGCTCCGCGTCGATGCGCTCGAGGGCCGGTTCGGGTGAGTGGTCGACCCACCGCATCATCTCGGCGACGGCCGGGTGGCCGGCCTCCTCGGCGATCAGGCGGTGCATCCGCTGCGCGATCGACCGGTAGGCGGGGTGGCCCTGGGGCGTGCTGCGCAGCTCGAGCATGTGCATCGCCTCGCGGGCGTTGAGCTGCATCACGAACCGGACCTTGTACGCCAGGCAGACCGCGTAGGGCGCCTGGGCCGGGAAGCGGTCGACCAGCGTGTCGTGCAGGGCGGCCGACCGGTCCATCGCCGCGTCGAACTCCGCCGTGTGACCGGCCTCGTCGACCGCCTCGGGCCGGACGTAGCCGTGCCGGGGCGACAGCGCCTGCCACTCGATGGTCAGCATCCGGTGGCGTTGGAGGTCGCGGAAGGCGCCGTAGTCGGCCAGCACGTCGAACCGGTACGACAGCCGCTCGAGGGCCCGCCCCGGCTTGTGCCTCCGGTTGTGCCGATCGCCGGTGTAGGCCCGCACCACGGCGAGGCGGTCGTCGGCCGACATCTCCCGCACCCGTCGCTCGACCTGCGCCTCGGGCAGGTGGGTCGACGGGTAGAGCATCGCGGTGATCAGCCTGACCTCCGCGTCGGGGTCGAAGCTGGTCAGGGTCACCGTGTCGGCTGGATCGGCCGCCTCGTCGGCGGGGAACAGCCGGGCGGTCAGCTCCTCGGTGGCGGTGCGGGTGGTCGCCAGGTAGGTGCTCCACGCCACGCCCCGGTCGTCGAGGTCGACCCGCTTCAGGAACGACGGGACGACCTTCCGCAACTCGGCCAGCATCAGGTCGGCGTAGCGCCGCGCCTCGGGCAGCGGGTGCGACCGCATCCGCAGGAGGAGCTGCTCGTAGCCCTGGCCGGTGCCGTAGATGCCCACGTTCGACAGCGATCCGGCCGGCAGGATGCCGCGCAGCGCGTCGAACGCCTTGGCGCGGATGGCCTGGCGGTACACGAGGTCGGAGTCGCCGGGCTGCTTGGCATGCCGCGCCCGGTAGAAGTCCTGGAGCCGCGGCACCAGCAGCGCGTACACGTCGAATAGGCGGTCCATGTCGCCGACGTAGCGGGTGCCGAACGGCGAGCCCAGGATGTCGGGGTCGCGCATGTACCGGTAGCGGCCGCCGAGCCGGCTGTCGTAGGCGATGTAGCGGGTCGACTGCTCGAGGTACGACATCAGCCGCCCCCACTCGAGGACCTTGGTGAGCAGGTTCGAGGCCTGCTCGCACGCGAGGTGCACGCCGCCGAGCTGCGCGACCGAGTCGTCGCCGTAGTCGAAGAACACCCGGTCGTAGAGCTCCTCGGCCCGCCGTACGCCGACGGTGGCGTCGACGGTGAGGTCGCCGCTGATGTCGAGCTCGCCGACGAACTCGTCGAGGAACAGTCGGCGAAGGCTCTTCGACGAGCGGGAGTAGCGGGCGAACAGGGCCCCCTTGACCACCTCGGGCAGGTTCACCAGGGCGAACACCGGGCCCTCGAGGTTGGTGAAGTAGCGGCGGAGGATGTCGGCCTCGTCGGGGGTGAACTCCTCGGGGACGTACACCGTCACAGCGGGCGACTCTAGGTTCCGCCCCCGGCGCGGTCGCGGACCGGTCCGCTACGCTGCCCGACCCCCCGGGACGGCCGCGTTCCGGGGTCGTCGCCGTGCCTGCACCTCCCTCCTCCCCCGTCGACCTCGAGTCCGAGCGAGCCGCGCTGGCGCGCGCCCGCGACGCCGTGAGGGCGAAGCTCGCCGCCCTCGACCGCATCGAGGGCGGCGGTGCCGACGCCCTCGCCGACGAGTACATCGCCGCGGTCGTGGCCGGCGCGGTCGAACGGATGCGGCGCGAGCTGGTCGTGTTCGGCCGCATCGACGACGGCGCGGCCTGGCGCATCGGCCTCTACGGCATCGACGACGCGGGCGAACAGCTCGTCGTCGACTGGCGGGCGCCGTTCGCGACGGGCTTCTACCAGGCGTCCTTCGACGATCCACGCGGCCTCGACCGCCGCGTCACCTACGTGGGATCCATCCAGGACCTGTTCGTCGAGGACTTCCTCGACGGCGAGGTCACCGGATCGTCACCGCTGATGACCGAGCTGTCGCGCTCGAAGGGCCCGGCGATGCGCGCCGCGGTGGCGACGCTCCAGTCCGAGCAGGACGCCCTGGTGCGCCTGCCGCCGACCGAACGCCTGGTGCTCCGGGGCGGGCCCGGCACCGGCAAGACCGTCGTCGGGCTCCACCGCGCCGCCTGGCTCGTCTACAACGACGACCGCCTCACCGCGGGGCGGATCCTCGTCGTCGGACCCAGCGACCGGTTCCTCCGCTTCGTCGCCACCGTGCTGCCGACGCTCGGCGAGTCGAGGATCGTGCAGACGACGTTCGACCGGCTGCTCGGGCCGTCGACCGGGGCCGGCAGTGACGAACGCTGGCTCGGCCTGCTCGACGCGCTGGAGGCCGACCTCGTCCGCCCGGACGGGGTGCGGCTCGGGCGGAGGCGGTTCACGGCGGACGCGATCGCGGAGCTGGCCGGGCC
>JAAYBP010000433.1 GCA_012730075.1 Acidimicrobiales bacterium
CGTTCACGTACCAGAACGCCGACCCGGCGGTGGTGTCGCTCGGGCCGCTCATGTTCACCTACGCGACCAACCACGGCGGCGCGGACCTGCCGATCACCTGGTCGGCCGACGGCCACACGTGGACCGCTCGCACCCAGTACGAGGGCGCGGCCGCCCACCAGGACGGCGACGTCGGCTACTTCAACGACGGCTTCCCGAACGTCCCGTGGGGCGTCGACTACAACCGCTGCAACGGGGCCACGCCCGGGTGCGACCCTAAGGAGATGTGGGCCCCGTCGGTCGGGTTCATCGGTGGTCGCTGGATCGGCTTCCACGCGGTGAAGATCGCCCGTGAGCCCGCCTACAGCTCGTACGGGCGGTTCGCGATCTACGCGTCGGTCGCCGACAACCCGCTCGGTCCGTTCCGGGCGGCATCGAGCCGGCCGATCGTCACCACCTCGACGTCGTCGGACCCGGCTGGGGCGATCGACCCGGAGGTGTACGTCGAGGAGACCACCGGCAAGGCGTACCTGATCTGGAAGACCGAGGGGAACCGGTCGGGGAACTTCCCGTCGATCTGGTCCCGGCAGCTCTCGTCGAGCGGTACCTCGTTCGCCGCCGGGTCGAGCGCCCGCCGCCTGATCACGGTCAGCCAGAGGTGGGAGGGCAACGTCGTCGAGAACCCGTCGCTGACCAAGGTCAACGGCCGGTACATCCTCCTGTACTCGGGCAACAACCACAGCACGACCTCCTACGCGACCGGTTACGCGGTGTGCTCGGGGCCGCTCGGGCCGTGCACCAAGAGCTCGTCGAACCCGATCCTGCGCTCGACGACGGGCGCCTACGGCACGGGTGGGGCCGACGGCATCGTCGACGACCGGGGCCGGTTCGTGGCCGTGTACCACGCGTGGACCGGCGCCAGCGGCGGACGCGGCACCGGTCGTCGGGTGCAGCACGTGGCCGAGCTGGCGGTCGCGTCGAACGGCTACACCACCGTCAAGCAGCGCGACCTCGCGTCCGGGCGCGGCTACGACTCGGTCTGGTACCACGATCGCGGCGGCGCCTACTCGGCCAAGGGTGTGTCGATCGGTGGCAACTACCAGATCGTGGCGGGTGACTACTCCGGCGACGGCCGCGACGACCTCGCCTTCTACGGGGCGTGGACCCGCGCCGACACCATGTGGCTCGGCGGTGGGAACCGCTCGTTCACGACCCGCGCGTTCAACCAGGTCGGCACGTTCCTGCCCCTCAGCGGGGACTTCGACGGCGACGGCGACGGCGACATCTACTGGTACCAGCCCGGGCCCGATCCGATCGTCGCGGACCGGAGCCGCGCCGGATCGAACTACGAGCCCAACGCGCGCAACGACCAGCTCTGGTTGAGCACCGGAACCGGATGGACGGTCCGCGACCTGTCGGTCGCGTGGGCGGCGATCCCGGTCGTCGGCGACTTCGACGGCAACGGTGCCGACGACATCATCTGGTCGCAGCCGGGCAGTGCCCCCGACCGCCTGTGGCTGTTCGGATCCGACGGCCAGCACCGCTCGGTCGCCATCTCGATCTGGGGCAACTACCGGCCCGTCGTCGGCGACTTCGACGGCAACGGCGTCGACGACATCTTCTGGTACGGGCCCGGCTCGGCGGCGGACTCGGTGTGGTGGTTCAACGCCAGCGGGGGCTACTCCTCGACGCACTTCACCGTCACCGGCGACCGCTACCGGCCCTTCGCCGGTGACTTCGACGGCGACGGCCGCGACGAGATCACCTGGTACCACCCGGGCCGCGGCTACGACTCGATCTGGACCGGGATCAGCCGCGGTCGCGGCTACTCGACCAGGGGAACGGTGATCAACGGCGTGTACACCGTCGTCGTCGGCGACTACGACGGCAACGGCGTCGACGACATCCTCTGGTACAGCTGAGCACCTCCTCGGTGGCGCCGGACCGGCGGTCGCCGGGGCCGCGGGAACCCGGGACGCGGAGGGTCGACCCTCTAGAGTTCCGGGTCGTGCCCGGGAACAGCCATGCGTGACAGCACCGGCGGCGTGCAGTCCGTCCTGGTGCTCGGCGGCGCCTCCGAGATCGGCGTGGCGACCGCCCGGCGGCTGATCGC
>JAAYBP010000434.1 GCA_012730075.1 Acidimicrobiales bacterium
GCGTCGGGGCCCGGCCGCCAGCGCATGTTGCGGCCGAAGCGCAGGCGCCCGAGGACGTCGGGCGCGACCTCGGCGAGGACCTCGGCCGCCGGCCGCCCGTCCTCGCGCTGCTCGAACGCCAGGTGCTCCTGGTCGCCCTCGGTGACGCGCCCGAGGGCGTCGACGGTGGTGCCCCGCGATCGCGCGAAGCCCTCCGCGGCCTTGGTCGGGTTGCCGTCCGCGTCGAAGGCGGCGCTGACCCGCGGGCCCCGGACGGTCACCTCGCGGGCGGGTGTCGACGGCGCGACGGCCGCGACCTCGACGATCAGCCGGCGGGGCGTGCCCAGCACCCGCACCGCGCCGTGGTCGAGGCGGGCGGCGGCCAACCGCTCGGGGACCAGCTCGGCGAGGGCGTCGCGGGCGGCGGTGACGTCGGCGGCGGGCAGCTCCTCGACCCCGACCTCGAGCACGAACGTCCGCGGCCGATCGGCCCCGGTGTCGACGGGGGCGACCTCCGGCTCGGGGTCGGACCGGTCGGCCCGGCCGAGCGGGAAGCCGAGCTCCTCGCGCCGGTCGCGCCACAGCTCGGCCACGTCGTGGGCGAGGGCCCGCATCGAGGCGAAGGCGCGGGCCCGCTCGGTGGTGCCCATCGCCCCACGGGAGTCGAGCACGTTGAACGTGTGCGAGCTCTTGAGGATCTGGGCGTGGGCCGGGATCGGCAGGCCCTGCTCGATCAGGCGGCGGGCCTCGATCTGGAAGTCCTCGAGCTGGCGGCGGAGCAGGTCGACGTCGGCCCGGTCGAGGTAGAAGGTGCTCCACTCGTACTCGCCCTGGGCGAACAGCTCCCCGTAGGTGATCCCGTCGGCGTAGGGGATGTCGCGGAAGTGGTCGATGCCGTGGAGCCCCATCAAGATGCGCTCCATGCCGTAGGTGATCTCGGTGGCGGGCGGGTCGAGCACCTGTCCGCCCGCCTGCTGGAAGTACGTGAACTGGGTGATCTCCTGACCGTCGAGCCAGACCTCCCAGCCGAGGCCCCACGCACCGAGCGCGGGCGACTCCCAGTTGTCCTCGACGAAGCGGATGTCGTGGGCGTCGACGTCGATGCCGAGGTGGCGCAGCGAGTCGAGGTACAGCTCCTGGGGGTTCCCGGGTTCAGGCTTCAGGATCACCTGGAACTGGGTGTGGGTCTGGAGCCGGTTGGGGTTGTCGCCGTAGCGGGAGTCGTCGGGGCGGACGCTCGGCTCGACGTAGCCGACGTTCCACGGCTCGGGGCCGAGCACCCGCAGGAAGGTCGCCGGGTTCATCGTGCCCGCCCCGACCTCGGTGTTGTACGGCTGGGCGATCACGCAGCCGCGGCCGGACCAGAACTCGGACAGGCCCAGCAGGGCGGATTGCATCGTCAGCACAGTCCGCCGAGGGTACTCGGGGGTCAGCGGGCGACCGCCCGGACAACCGCGGAGGCGCGCACGCGCCCACCGACGCACAGCCAGACGCGCAGCACGTCGGCGCCGTCGACCACCGAGCGCAGCTCGACCCGGTCATCGGGGGAGAGGGCGTCGCGGTACTCCAGCTCGGCGCGCGCCGGCACGAGGCCGAGGCGGTCGAGCTCGTCCTCGACCGCGGCCCACGTGGCGGCGTTGTTCACGTGGCCGAGGGCGTCGTGGTCGGTGCTGCGCAACGGCCACGGACGCGATTCGGCGTCGTCGAGCGGCCCGGCGTGGCGGAGCCGCGACCCGACGGTGCGCCCGCCCGCGGCCTCGGCGTAGAGGGAGAGGAAGCGGTCGTCGAGCCGGGCGGGCCGACCGGTCTTCGGGTCCATCCGCACCCAGAGGCTCGTCGCCTCGACCCGCCGGTCCGCCGCGACGGAGCGGATCGACGTGCGGCGCTCGGCCCAGCGCGAGCCGAGGCCACCGGCGAAGGTCGTCAGCGCGATCACCTCGCCGGTGCGGGGCGGGCGGTCGAGGTCGATGCGGGTCCGGCGCACGACCCACGGCGCCGACGGATCCTCGCCCGTGTCGCGGGTGTCGTCGTTGGCGGTGTCCTGGAGGTAGCGGGCCACGGCGTCGAGGCGGAGGCGACCGAAGCGGTCCGCGTCGCCCCACCGCACGCGCCGCTCGGTGGTGAAGCGTCGGCCCGCCGCCGGCTCCGGGACGAGCTCGTCGTCGAGACCGTGACCGTCGGTCATCGACCCTCGAGCTCGGCCTTCAGCCCCTCCAGGGACGCCCGCATGGCGTCGGCGAGCTGCCCGAGGCGGACCTCGACGATGCGAGCCTCGCGCTCGGGCGCGGCGTCGATCGCGAGGTTGAGCCCCGACCGTGCCGGACCGATGCGGACCCACTGGCGCACGACGACGTCTTCCCTGACCGGATCGAGCTCGAACCCCCACGTCGCCCAGGGCCCGTCGGCGCCACCGACCTCCCAGACCCACCGCCGTGGCGGATCGACCTCGACGACGGTGCTGGTGGTCGTCCACTCGCCGAGCACCGGGTTGGCGTTGTCGCCCTCGAACCGGGCGCCGACGACCGGGGCGGTCGCCCCGTCGAGCCACCGGACCGCCTGCAGCTCCGACGCGTCGGTGATCGGCAGGGCGATGTCGGTGACCCGGGCCCAGGCGGCGTCGAGGTCGGTGGCGATGCGCACCGCGACCTCGGTCGTGGGACGGTCGCGGTAGAGCACGGGCACCTCCGGGGTCGGGCGGTTGGGGGCACGGTATCGATCGTCCGTCGACGACGCGTTCGGCGCCGTCCTCCGGTCACCGGTCGCGGGGTGTCGCCTTGTCACACTGTGGCCCGTGCGCGCCGACATCCCGTCCGTAACGCTGCTCGGGGTGAGGGTGGCCAGGTTGAGCGAGGCCGATGCGCTCGAGGAGATCGCGCGGCTCTA
>JAAYBP010000435.1 GCA_012730075.1 Acidimicrobiales bacterium
CCGCCCGGGGCGATGCGGCCCGAGGGCGGGGGCGGCGGGCCGGGCGGCTTCGGGCGCAGCAACCCGCTGGTCGAACGGTTCCACGCGGATGACGGGTTCCAGGCCCTCTACGAGGAGCGCCTCGCCGACCTGCGCGCCGAGCTGTTCGACGGCGGCCGCGCCCAGGAGATCCTCGACGCCCGCGCCGCGGTGCTGGTCGAGGACGCGGCCGACCTCGTCGACGCCGACACCGTGCAGTCCGAGGCCGACGCCATCGCCGCCACCTGGACCGGGTGACCCCCTGGTCGGTGCGCCTCGGCGTCAGCCCGCCCGGCCGACGAGGTGGAACATCCGGCTGAGCCGCCGGTAGGGGTCGCGGCGGCTGGCCTCCAGCTCGACGGCGAGCACCTGGTCCTCCGGGTCGCGGTCGACCCGCTCGGGCACCCAGCCGTCGGTGAAGAGCCGCACGCCGTACCAGGCCTCCGGCGTGACCCCCCGCTCCCGCAGGAGTTCGCCGAGGTGGTCGACCGAGTCGCCGCGGGAGTCGACGCCCAGCCCGTTCACCTGGCGGTCCTCGTCGAACGCGGCCAGCGCGGCGGCCCAGTCGCCGCGGTGCGCCGGGAGGATGGCCATCACCTCGACGTTCTTGGCGACGATCGACACGAGCCCGCCGGGCGCGGCCAGCGCGCACAGGGCGCCGACCACCGGCGTCGGGTCGTCGAGGTACATCAGGACGCCGTGGCACAGCACGCCGTCGAACGTGGCGCCGTCGAGCACGTCCGGCGCCGCCGCGCCGTCGGCCTCGACCAGGCGGATCCGCTCGGCTACCGACCCGGGCAGCGCGGCGACCGCCCGGCCCGCCCGGTCGAGCATCGCCGGCGACGGGTCGACGATCGTGACCCCGTAGCCCGCCCGCGCCAGCGGGATGCTCTGGTGACCGGCCCCACCGCCGACGTCGACCACCCGCCCCGGCGGCGGCGCCAGGTGCTCCCGCAGGTGGGCGTCGACCACGTGGGTGCGCACCCGGCCGCGCAGGGAGCCGTAGTGACCCTCGACGAAGCCCTCCGCCAGCGGTGCCCAGATGTCATCGGTCACACCGCCATCATGGCCCCGACGGGCCCTCCCCGCCGGTCGATCAGCGGACGGCGGGGTCGGCGACCAGGGTTCCCTCCCGGGGGTCGATCGCCACCGCGGTGCCGAGCGGGACGGTGTGCGGGTCGGGTCCGTGGCCGATCGGCAGGCCGCCGAGCACCGGCACGCCCCACCGGTCGAGGTGCTCGGTCAGCACGTCGAGGTGGGACCACTCCGACGGCTCCGACCCTTCGGGGCCGCACCGGGTGTACCGCCCGACGGCGACCGCGGCGAGGCCGTCGAGATGTCCGGCGTTCCGCAGCATCGTGAGCTGGCGGTCGATGTGGCCGAGGCGCAGGTTGTACGCCTCCAGCAGCAGGATCGCTCCGTCCAGCGACGGCAGCGCCCACCCCGCCGCTATGGCGATGGCGTCCTGGTTCCCTCCGACGAGGGTTCCGCTGACCGGGCCGCCCCGCGTCAGCGCCGCCGTGGGCTCGGCCGGGTCGACGGGCACGACGACGGGCGCGTCGGTCATGACCGCCCGGCGGAGCCGCTCGATCGCGTCGGCGCCGACGACGTCCTCGTCCCAGGCCACCATCGGGCCGTGCACTCCCGTCGCACCGGCGTCGCGGACGTCGCGGGCGAGCTTCAGGTGCAGCACGGTGATGTCGCTGAACCCGACCAGCGGCTTCGGATCGCGGCGGCAGGCCTCGACGTCGATCCGGTCGGCGATGCGGTACGAGCCCTTGCCGCCGCGGGTGGCGAAGACCGCCCTGATCCCCGGGTCGCGCCACGCCCGGTCGAGATCGGCCAGCCGGTCGGCGTCGGATCCCGCCAGGTAGCCGCGGCGATCGAGCGCGTGCTGACCGAGCTCGGGCCGGAGCCCCCAGCGACGCAGCGTCGCCATGCCCCGCTCGACGGCATCCGCGTCGGGCGGGCTGGCCGGCGACACCACCGCCACCCGGTCCCCGACGACCAGCTTCGGCGGCACGGACACCCGGCTCATGCTGGCCACCCCACCCCGGCCGGCGGTGGATGCCGGTTATCCCCACGTCAGGGCGGTCGAGCGGAGCGGGGGCGACGTTCGAACCCCGATGCCAGGTCCGAGTTCGCGTCCTGCTGCGGTTCGGTGGGCGTCATCGACGCCTGGCGGTGGGCGAGCACGATCACGAGAAGCTATTGCTAGCATTGACTTCATTGCATGCACTGGTCGAGGGGACCCCGCCATGGCAACACTGACCATCAGACGCATCGATGACCGGCTCAAGCAGGCGTTGCGCCACCGCGCGGCGCGCCACGGTCGGTCGATGGAGGCGGAGGTTCGTGCCATCCTCGACGAGGTCCTGCGCGCCGACGAAGCGCCGACACGCGGCCTCGGCACCCGGGTGCACCAGCGGTTCGCCGACGACCACGTCGACCTCCCGCGTCCCGCTCGACACGACGCGGCACGGGCCGCCGATCTCCCGACTTGATCGTCCTCGACACCAACGTCGTCTCCGAGCTGATGAGGGCCGAGCCCGAACCTCGGGTCATCGCCTGGGTCGACGACCTCGACGCCTCCGAGACGTGCATCACCACCATCACCGCCGCCGAGCTCCTGCACGGGGTCGCCCTGCTGCCGATCGGCCGACGTCGCACGCGGCTCGCCGAGACGGTCCAGACCGTGCTCGACGATGACTTCGGCGAGCGGGTGCTGTCGTTCGACCTCGTCGCCGCCGCCCACTACGCCGACATCGCCGCGCACCGATCCCATCTGGGCCGGCCCATCAGCCACGCCGACGCGCAGATCGCCGCCGTCTGCCGTAGCCACGCAGCGACCCTCGCCACGCGCAACGTCGCGGACTTCGACGAGACGGGGCTGACCATCGTCGACCCCTGGGCGCCGCCAACCTGACCAACCTGGCGGGGAGGGTGGGACAAGGCGCGAACCCCGACGCGTGGTCGGCCGTCGCCGATCTGCTCAGCGATCTCCGCTCTGGCCACCGTGACCGGTTCCCGGCGGGATGATCCAGCGCGCCGAGAGGTCGGAGACCTCGGCTATCAGGTCGAAGTCGCGGTCGTAGTGCAGCACCGTCGCGTCGTGGACGATCGCGGTCGCCGCGACCAGCAGGTCCGGGATCGGGCGGCGGTGCTGGCCCCGCGTCGCGAGGCGATGTTGCAGACCCAACGCCTCGCCGGCCACCGCCTCATCGAGGTGGAGCCACGGCAGCGACGCGAGTCCCTCCCACCGGGACTCGTAGTCCGCGACGCTCCGGGCGGAGTAGAGCAGCTCGAGGGCCACGATCTCGGTCATGTGCAACGCGCCCTCCGTAGCGAGCGCCTTGAGGATCCCGTCCGCAATCTCGCTGTGGCGCTGCTGCTCGAACGCCGACTTGTCGGCGACGTGCTTCGCTACCGCCACGCTTCGCCCATGACCTCGTCGTCCTCCAGATCGTCGTCGGCCGCGCGCAGCGTGTCGAGGAACGCCAAGCGCTCTGACCGCGCGGCGATCTCCGCCAGGGCCCGGTTCACCGTCTCGACCTTCGTCTTCGTTCCCAGCTCCCTCGCTGCCGCGGCGAGCGCCTCGTCATCGATGTCCACCACCGTGCGCGCCATCGACGCCTCCTTGATATCTGACGACCGCCTGCACGATATCGTCCCCCGCGGGCGCGGATGCGCCTCACAACGTCAGGTGATCACCCGAGGACAGGAGCGGAGCGGGGGGGATTCGAACCCCCGGACCCTTGCGGGTCGCCGGTTTTCAAGACCGGTGCATTCGTCCGCTCTGCCACCGCTCCGCCCGGCAACCTATCCCCCGGCGTTACATCTGGGGTCTGACCCCGGATGTAACGCAAAGGCGCGGGTGGTGCGGGACCGGGGCGGTCATGATCGGGCGATGCCGACCACGATCCGGCGCGTCCGGGCCGACGAGGCCGCGGTGCTGAGGTCGGTGCGCCTGGCCGCCCTGGCCGACGC
>JAAYBP010000436.1 GCA_012730075.1 Acidimicrobiales bacterium
CGACGCCCGGCGCCGGTCGCATCGCCGTGCTGCCGCTCGCGGTCCTGGCCCTGTCGCTCATCACGTCCTACGAGCGGGCCAAGGCCGACGCCCTCGGCTTCGACGCCCGCGGCGGGCTGATGGAGCGCGCCGAGCGCCTGATCGCGATCGGCCTCGCCCTCCTGTTCCAGCCGGCGATGATCGCCATCCTGTGGGTGATGCTGGCGCTCAGCGCGTTCACCGTCGCCCAGCGCTTCGTCAAGGTCTGGCGCCAGGCCAGCGCCGACGTGCCGGTCGCACCGGTCGCCGAGCGGATGCGGGCGCGGCGCCAGGCGCGGGTCACCCGCACCGCCGCCCGCCGCACCCAGGGCCGCCTCACCGCCCGCGAGCGTCTCGTCAGCCGCGAGCGCAGCTTCGGCGCCGCCCGGCGTCGCGACCGCTGACCACGGCTCCGCGCCCGGCCCGCTGACGTGGCGCCCGGCCCGAACCCGATCTACCTCGGCTACCGCGCCGGCGCGGCGGCGGCCCGGCTCCTGCCCGAGGCGGCGGTGGTCCCCGCCTCGCGCCTGGCCGGGCGGGTGGCGGCCCGCCGCATGCGGTCGCGGCGGCTGATCGTCGAGCGCAACCTGCGCCGGGTCCACGGTCCCGACCTCGGCGGGGCGGAGCTCGACCGCCTCGTCGACGACACCTTCGCCTCCTACGTGCACTACTGGCTGGAGTCGTTCCGGCTTCCCGGCACGTCCCCCGAGGAGCTCGAGCGGCGCATCTCGACCGTCGGCTTCGAGCGCGTGCGCGAGGCGCTCGACGCCGGCAACGGCCTGGTGATGGCCCTGCCGCACCTCGGCGCGTGGGAGTGGGCGGCGTTCTGGATCACCGCCTGCCGGGGCGTCGAGGTCACGGCCGTCGTCGAGCAGATCGAGCCGCCCGAGCTGGCCGCCTGGTTCACCGGGCTGCGCAACGAGTTCGGCATCGAGGTCGTGCCGTTCGGGCCCGACGCCGCCACCGCGTGCATGAAGGCGCTGCGGGCCGGTCGGCTGCTCGCCCTGCCGTGCGACCGCGACCTGGCCGGCACCGGCGTGCCGGTCGAGTTCTTCGGCGAGACGACCACGTTCCCCGGCGGACCGGCGACGCTGGCCCTGCGGGCCGGCGCACCGCTGATCCCCGCGACCTGCTACTTCGACATCGGTGGGGGCCACCTGGGCGTGGCGCTGGAACCGCTGGACACCGAGCGGCGTGGGAAGTTGCGCGAGGACGTCGCCCGCATCACCCAGGACCTCGCCGTCTCCTTCGAGGGCCTCGTCCGCCGGGCGCCGGAGCAGTGGCACCTCCTCCAGCCCAACTGGCCGTCGGACCACGAGGCCCTCGCCGCCGCCGACCTCGACTGACGCCGACCGGGACCGAGGTCGATCCGTCCGACGACGGATGGGGCCGGGTTCGACCCGTCGCTTCCACCCGCCCACCGGTCGAGCGCCTACGGTCCGCGGCGATGGAACGCCGCCCCTCACCCGACGAACTGGTCGCGGGCCTGACCGGGCTGCTGCGCGCCGCGCTCGGCGACCCCGACCTCGTCGTCGACGGGCTCGAGCGCCTGTCCGGCGGGGCGTCGCGCGAGACGTGGTCGTTCCGGGCGACGGGGCCGGTCGCGGGGGAGCGGCGGCTGATCCTCCAGCGCACGCGCCCCGGCCCGTCCGCCTCGTCGACTCCGATGGCGGTCGAGGACCGGGTCATGGCGGCGGCGGTCGCGCACGGCCTGCCGCTGGCGCCGGTCGTGGTCGACGTCGACACCGCGACCCCCGTCATCGGCGAGGCACGGGTCACCGCCCACGTCGACGGCGAGACGCTCGGACGTCGGATCGTGCGCGCCGAGCGGACCGACGCCGGCCGCCGGCACCTCGTCGGGCGGATGGCGGAGGCGCTCGCCGCGATCCACGCGGTCGATCCGGTGACGATCGATGGCCTCCCGCCGCGCGACCCGATCGGGATGGTGCGGCTCGGCCTCGACGGGCTGGACGTGCACCGGCCGGCGTTCGAGCTGGCCCTGCGGTGGTTGGAGGCCAACCGGCCCGAGCCGTCGCCGCCCGCCGTGGTCCACGGCGACTTCCGGGTCGGGAACCTGATGATCGACGGCGACGACCTCGTCGCGGTCCTCGACTGGGAGCTGTGCCACTCCGGCGATCCGCTGGAGGACCTCGGCTGGCTGTGCGTCCGGGCGTGGCGCTTCGGCGGTGACGGCGAGGTCGGGGGGATCGCCCCGCTCGCGGAGCTGGTCGAGGCGTACGCCGCGGCCTCCGGTCGGGCGCTCGACGTCGACGCGGTGCGGTGGTGGATGGTGGCCGGGACCCTCACCTGGGGACTGATCTGCGCCGTCCAGGCCAACCGCCACCTCGCCGGACACGTGCGGTCGGTCGAGCTGGCCTTGATCGGCCGGCGGATCGTCGAGAACGAGTACGACGTGCTGAACCTGATGGGCGTGCCCGGCCCGGCGACCGGTGCGGCCGGGTCCGCGGGCGCCGGATCCGCGGTGGCCAGGGACGGCGCCGCCCAGCCCTCGGCCGCCGGGGACGGCGCCGACCTGCACGGCCGCCCGACGGCGGCGGAGCTGGTCGCCGCGGTGCGCGACCACCTGGCCGAGGACGTCGCGCCCGGACTGGAGCGCGGCGCGGCCTACCACCTGCGGGTCGCGGGCAACGCGCTCGACGTCGTGGCGCGTCAGCTCGAGCTCGGCCCGGCGCTCGACGCGGCCCACGCGGCGCGGCTCGCGGCGCTCGGTGTGGCCGACGAGCGGGAGCTGGCGGCGGCGGTCCGGAGCGGGGAGGTGGCCGACGACCCCGCCGTCGGGGCGGCGATCCGGGCCGCGGTGGTCGACCGCCTCCGCGTCGCCAACCCCGCCTGGCTCCACCCCTCCGACTCCTGACGCCACCCGGTACCGGGTGTCGTGGGGGAGGGGGAGTCCCTAGGGCGCGCCCTAGGCTCGCCGCCGCATGAGGATCGGACTGGTGTGCCCCTACAGCCTGACGATCCCCGGCGGGGTCCAGGCCCAGGTGCTCGGGCTGGCGCGGGCGCTGCGGGCGCTCGGCCATCCGACCCGCGTCCTCGCCCCCTGCGACGGCCCGCCGCCCGACGCGGGCGTCA
>JAAYBP010000067.1 GCA_012730075.1 Acidimicrobiales bacterium
CCGCCAGCGCCTCGGCCACCGTGGCCGCGTCGGGTTCGCCGTCGGGCCGCACGCCGTCGGGCCGCACGCCGTCGGGCCGTATCGGCTCGGGTCGGACGCCGCCCGGGGCGGCGTCGGGTCGGTCGTCGCCGGTGGGCGCCGGGTCGTCCGGGGTGGGGTCGGCCGCGCCGGTGACGTCGGTCATCGGCGGGGACCCTAGCCGAGCCCCTTACCAATTGGTAGACAATCGGGGCGTGGCCCCCTCGACCAAGGACCGCATCCTCGCCGCCGCCCTGGCCGGGTTCGCCGCCCGGGGGGTCGAGGCGACCTCGCTCGACGACGTGGCCGACGCGGTCGGCGTGACCAAGCAGACGATCCTCTACTGGTTCGGGTCCAAGCAGGCGCTCGTCGACGGCGTGGTCGACGCCGCCGTGGTCGAGCTGGGCGACGCGCTCGATCGGGCCGTCGCCGACCGCCGGCCCGGCCGGGATCCGGTCGAGGCGGTCGTCGACGAGGTGCTGCGTGTCGGGGCGGGCCGTCCCGACCTCCTCGTGCTGCTGCGCGAGGTGGCGCGCCTCGGTCCCGACGCCACCGCCAAGCTCGTCACCGCGGTCGGCCCCCGCCTGGAGGGCGCGGCCGCCGCCCTGGCCGGGCCGGGGGCAGACGGCTCCGCCCGCGACCGGGCCCGCCTCCGTCTGCTGCGCGCCGGGGCGAGGGTGGTGGCGACCGCCGTCGAGGCCGAGCTGCTCACCGAGCTGGGCAGCCCTCCCGACCGGGCCTGGCTGCGCCGCCGCCGCGCCGACCTCCTCGCCGTCCTCGACCCGTAACACTTGGGGTCGGAGGAAAACCGTTACCCGGTGACCGCCGAGGCGGTGGCGCGTCCGGTCAGCCGCCGACGGCCGCCCCGATGGCGGCGGCGAGGCCCATCCCGGCGATCACCGTGCCGGTGGACCACATGACGATCTGCCGGCCGAGGTCGTGCATCTCGGCTCGGAGTTCGGCGATGGTGGCGTCGAAGTGCGCCCGGGTGACCGGTTCGTCGGCCGGGCCGGTGGGGAAGTGGGCGAGCAAGGCGTCGGCCTCCTCGTCGCCGATGATGGGCGAGAGCTTCTGGTGGATCGTTCGTCGATGTTGCTGCGAGAGCGCCATGGAGCTTCCTCCGTCGAGTTCGGTGTTCGGGGGGAAGCGAATCGACGCCAACGATACCCAACCGCGTAACACTTGGGGTCGGAGGAAAACCGTTACCCGGTGCCGGTGGCGGGCGCCTGCGATCGGCGCGAGGGTGGCGGGAGCTGATCCGTTCGGAGGTCCCCCATGGCCGACGTCGCGCCCGAACTGGCCCTGCTCGTCCGCCGCCTCTGCGGTGGCGCCCTTCCCTTCGCGGTGGTGGCGTGGGACGGATCCCGGGTCGAGCCCGATCCGCCGGCCGGGGCCCGCGCCGCGACCCGCGGCGAGCCGGTGACGGTCGTGGTGAGGTCGGCCGACGCCCTGCGCCGCCTGCTCTACGCGCCGGGCGAGCTCGGGCTGGCGCGCGCCCACGTCGCCGGCGACATCGACGTCGAGGGCGACATCTTCGACCTGCTCGAGGTGCGCGACCTCCTCGGCGGTCCGACCGATCACGTCTCGGTCGGCCCCCGCCTCCGCGACCTGGGCCGCCTCGTCGCGTCCGGCCGCCGCCTCGGCGCCCTCGGGCTCCCCCTGGCCCCGCCGCCCGAGGAGGCGCGACCACGCGGGCGGCGCCACTCCCGCCGTCGCGACTCGTCGGTCGTGCGCCACCACTACGACGTCGGAAACGACTTCTACCGCCTGGTGCTCGGCGAGGCGATGACCTACTCGTGCGCCTACTGGGCCGACGGGGTCGACGACCTCGCCGCCGCCCAGGCCGCCAAGCACGAGCTGGTCTGCCGGAAGCTGGCGCTCGCGCCGGGCTCGCGCGTCCTCGACATCGGTTGCGGCTGGGGATCGTTCGTCATCCACGCGGCACGGCACCACGGCGCCCGGGCCCTCGGCGTCACGCTCTCACCCGAGCAGGCCGACCGGGCGCGCCGCCGCGTCGCCGACGCCGGGGTGGCCGACCGGGTCGAGATCCGGGTGCAGGACTATCGCGACCTCGACGAACCCGAGTTCCCCGCCATCGCCAGCGTCGGCATGTACGAGCACGTGGGGGCGGGGGAGGCCGACGAGTACGCCGCCGGAGTGAGTCGCCTGCTCGCCCCGGGAGGCCGGCTCCTGAACCACGCCATCTCCCGCCTCGATCCCGACGCCGCTCCCGGAGTCGCCGAACGCAGCTTCATCGGTCGCTACGTCTTCCCCGACGCCGCCCTCCACGAGGTGGGGCGGGTCGTCTCGACCCTCCACCGCGCCGGGCTCGAGGTGCGCGACGTCGAGTCCCTGCGGGAGCACTACGCCCGGACGCTGCGGGCGTGGGTGGCCAACCTCCAGGCTCGGTGGGACGAGGCGCAGATGCTGGTCGGCCCGGCGCGGGCCCGGGCGTGGCGGCTGTACATGGCCGGGTCGGCGGTGGCGTTCGAGGCCGGTCGGATCTCGGTGCACCAGGTGCTCGCGGTGCGCCCGCGCGCCGGCGGCGACAGCGGATTCCCCGCGACCCGAGACTGGCTGTCGAAGCCCGTGACCATCGACTGACCCCTTCCGCCGGCGGTGGCCCTGCGCTTCTGCGCGCCCAGCGGGACGCGGGTGTCCCGCTGGGCGCGTGGAAGCGGGTCATTGCGGTTCTGCGCGCCGAGCGGGACGTGGGTGTCCCGGTGAGCGCGTAGAAGTGGGGTGGCTGACGAGGGCTGCCGGCTGACGGGGCGGCGGGGTGCCTCAGTCGAGGACGTCGAGGGCGGAGACGTCCTTGGGGC
>JAAYBP010000068.1 GCA_012730075.1 Acidimicrobiales bacterium
CCGTCGTTCACGATCGGGAAACGGGCCCGACTCGTCGCCCGAGCACGCTGGGAAGATGCTGCCCCTCGCCGGCTTCGTCGTCGGCATCACCGCCGATCGCCGCGCCGACGAGCAGGCCGAACTGCTGCGCCGCCGTGGCGCCGAGGTGGTGTACGGCCCGGTGATCCGCACCCGGCCGCTCAGCGACGGCGCCGAGCTGGCGGCCGCCACCGACGACCTGGTCGCCCGACCCCCCGACCTGCTGGTGGCCCTCACCGCGCTCGGCATCCGGTCGTGGTTCGAGGCGGCCGACGGCCACGGTCGGGGCGACGCCCTGCGCGGCGCGCTCGCCGACGCCCGGGTGGTGGCCCGCGGCCCCAAGGCGGCCGGAGCCCTCGCGACCGTGGGCCTCGACGTCGACTGGCGGGCGCCGGGCGAGTCCAGCGCCGAGGTGCTGGCCCACCTGGGCGACTCGGTGGCCGGTCGGCGGGTGGCGGTCCAGCGCGACGGGGCCGCCCGGGCGTTCCTGGCCGAGACGCTCGCCGACCGGGGCGCCGACGTGGTCGACGTGCCGATCTACCGGTGGGAGCTGCCCGACGACCCCGCGCCCGCCCGGTCGCTCGTCGACGCCGTCGTCACCGGATCCGTCGACGCGGTCACCTTCACCAGCGCCGCCGCCATCGGGAACCTGTTCACCATCGCCGAGCGGTCCGGCCGCGGGGGAGTCGACGCGCTCCGCGACGCCCTGCGCACCCGGGTCGTACCCGTGTGCGTCGGTCCGGTCAGCGCGGCGCGCCTCGCCGGGCTCGGGGTCGACGGGGCCGTCGTGCCCGACCGCTGGCGGCTCGGCCCGATGGTCCGGTGCCTCGTCGAGGCCCTGGAGGGGCGGCGACGTCAGGCCGCGCTCGACGGTCGGCCGATCGTCGTGCAGGGCACCGCGGTCGTGGCCGACGGGGTGACCACGGCACTCAGCCGCCGGGAGGTCGGGCTGCTCGCCGCCCTGATCGACGCGGGCGGTGCCGTCGTGGCCAAGGAGCGCCTCGCCGTCGACCTGTGGGCGCCGGGCACCGACCCGCACGTCGTCGAGGTGACCGTCGCCCGGTTGCGGAGGCGGCTCGGTCCCGTCGGCCGGTCGCTCGTGACCGTCCCCCGCCGCGGCTACCGGCTCGACGGCCTCGAACCGGGGGGCTGATCGCCCGCCGGCCCGAGGCCGCGTCGCCGGAGGTCAGGGGTGCGAGTCCCGGGGAGATCCCGTCCCCGGGGAGATCCGTCCCGGGGGACGCCCGGCCGTGAACCGCCGGGCCCCTGGTGGACAGCTCCCGGGACCGATGTCCCCCGGCCGTCGGCGGCCCGGGGGACATCGGGGGACGGTTCCCGCGGTGGGGTCGGCGGTCAGGGGCGGGGGGTGGCGGTGCGGGCGAGGGCGGGCACCGGCGCCGGGCCGGAGGGGACCTCGGTCGTCGCCGGGCGGGCCGGCTGCGAGGGGCCCGGGTCGGTGGTGGCGGGATCGGCGGTGCCGGTCGAGGCCGGGCGTCCGAGCCACGCGTAGCCGAGGCCGATCACCAGCCCGCCGCCGACGACGTTGCCGGGCACGGTGAAGACCAGGTTCCGGGCCAGCTCGGCACCGGTCGAGGAGCCCTGGAGGATGCCGAGCCCGAACGTCGTCATGTTGGCGACCGAGTGCTCGAAGCCCGACCCGATGAAGGCGAGCAGCCCCCACCACAGCACGGCGAGCTTCGCCCCGTCGGACGTCGCCCGCGACGCCATCCAGAGGGCGAGGCAGACGAGGGCGTTGCAGAGGACGGCCCGCCAGAAGAGCTGCGCCCCCGGGGTGGCGTCCTTGGCGGCCGTGACCGAGGCGATCAGGTCCGCGCCGGGGCCGGTGAGCGTGCCCGCGCCGTGGACCGCGCCGGCGAGGGCGAAGGACCCGAGGAGGTTCCCGCCGAGCGACAGCCCCCACACGGCCGCGAGCTGCCCGATCGTCACGGTGCCCTCGCGGAGGCCCTGGATCATCACCATCGCGTTGCCGGTGAACAGCTCGGACCCGGCGAACACGACGAGCGTGAGGGCCAGGCCGAACACCGCGGCCTGCACGAGGCGGGTGGCGGGCGATCCGGCCGCCGCGAGCGGGGCCGACACGCTGACGAGGAGGACGATCGCCACCCCGACGTAGGCGCCGGCGAGGGCGGACGACAGCAGGTACCGCGGCCAGGACCGGGCGGCTTCGGCCTTGGTGCGGGCGGCGGCGCCGGCGTCGTCGAGCGCCTGGGGGATGGGGATGGGCATTCGGGGCTCCTCGTGATCGTGGATGGGTCGGGGAGAGCGGGCGGAAACCACACGAGGTGCCAGGAGCGTTTGCGGAAGGCGAGCGTCGTCGCTAGACGGATTCCTCGCTGCGCTCGGAACTTGCGGTGCCGTGCTTGCTGGGTCGGCCTCGCCTGTCGGCTCGGCCTCCAGGCACCTCGTGTGGTTTTGGATCAGGCGGCGGGGGCGGTGCGGACGTCGACGGGGCTCGAACCCGCGTCGGCGGTGCCGTCGGGCTCGGGACCGGTCGCCCAGCGGTCGTCGAGCACCGACTCGAGCGTGGCGGCGAACGTGTCGGCGCCGAGGCGGTGGAACGTGTCGGCCAGGCTCTCGCTGCCGTGGCGGTGCGCCTCCCACGTGCCGATCACGGCGTCGACCACGGCCGGCACGTCGTCGGCGGCCATGCGCCCGACGACCTCGCCGATCCGTCCCGTCGCCAGGTCGGCGCCCAGGTACAGGTGGTACCCGAGGCGCACCGCCCCGCCGAGGCGGACCTTCGTTCCGGCCAGGCCGATGTCGCCCGCCTGGTGCTGGGCGCAGCTGTTCGGGCAGCCGGACACGAACACCCGCAGCGAGCTGTTGCGTCGCAGGCCCGGCGTGGCGAGCAGCATCCGACCGGTGTCGGGCGACGGGGAGATGCCGAGCGCGCACACCGACGACCCGGTGCAGGCCCGGACGCCGGCCTCCGCCGACTCGCCGAGGAACGACAGGCCCCGGGGGGTGAGCGCGGCCCGGATCCGGGCCACGTCCTCGACGGCGACGTTGCGGAGCACGACGTCCTGGTCGCGTCCGATCACGAGGAAGCCGTCGGCGTAGCGGTCCGACAGGTCGGCCAGCAGCTCGAGCTCCGACCCGTTGGTGTCGCCGAGCGGCAGGGCGATCGTGAGCGCCGCCCGGCCCGGCTCGCGCTGGGGGCGGACGCCGACCGACCAGCCGCCCTCGGGCCGGCAGCGGATCGCCGCGGCCCGGTCGCCCGGCTCGAGCATCGGCACCGGGACCGGCGCCGGGTGGTCGCGGACGCGCTCGACGGCGAAGGCGGCCTCCCACGCGGCGCGGAAGGCGTCGTCGCCCATGGCGTCGAGGCAGAACTTGAGGCGCCCCCTGGTCGGGTTGGCGAGGTCGCCGTGGGCGATGAACACCTCCGCCAGGGCGAGGGCGGCCGCCATCACGTCCTCCCGCGGCACGAACGGGCTCAGCTCGATCGCCAGGCGGGGGCTCTTGCCGAGGCTCCCCCCGGCGAACACCGCGTAGCCCGCCACCCCGTCGACGACGGTCGACACGAACGCCACGTCGTTGATGAGGGCGTCCTCCCGGCAGCGGGGCGAACCGCCGAACGCCATGTTGATGCGGCTGGGGAGCACGCAGTTCAGCTCCGCCGAGCGGGCGACGATCGCGTCGCTCACCGCGGTGGCGTCCGGGAGGCAGTCGAACGGCTCGTCGAGCGTCACCCCCGCGTCCTCGGAGCACATCACGTTGCGCAGCGTGTGCCCGCACGCCGACCGGGTCGACAGGCCCGCCCGCTCCAGGTCGGCGATCACGTCCCGCACCGACCGGTCGGCGACCCAGTGCAGCTCGAGGTTCTGGCGGGTCGTCAGGTGGACCCAGTCCGAGCCGTGTCGGGCGGCGACCCGGGCCACGGCCCGGGCCTGGGCGCTGGGCAGCACCCCGCCCGGTACCCGCACCCGCACCATGAACACGTCGTCCTGGAGCTGGGTGCACACGCCCCAGGTCTTGAGCGAGTAGCGGTCCTCGGGGGTCAGCCAGCCGTCGCCTTCCTCGGCCAGTCGGTCGAGGTCGACGGGGAGGCCGGCGGCCTTGGCGGCGGGGATGTTCGGAGCGGCCATGACGGGCGAACGTACGGACGCCGCGTTGCGGGCCACCGACCGCCCGGTTGCCGTCCGGTCACGTCCCCCTCACAGTGCCCCCCGTCACCTGTGAGCGAAAACCACACGAGGTGCCTGGAGCGTTTGCGGAAGCCGAGCGTCGTCGCTAGACGGATTCCTCGCTGCGCTCGAAACTTGGTTGGCGTCCCGTGGGGTGGTGGAAGTAGCGGGGCGGTCCCCCCGGGGGGTGGGCCATCGCGTGATCCTTGGTGAGACCTGCGAAAGCACTCACTGAAGGAGAACCACGCGATGACCCATGACGATGATGCCCGAGTTGCCGACCTGCTGGCGCGCCTGGGCGACGGCGACAGCAAGGAGCTGTTCCGCCGGTTGCTCGAGACCGGGATGCAGGAGCTGATCGACGCGGAGCTGACCGCGGCGATCGGCGCGGCCCCGCACGAACGGACCGAGGCCCGGTCGAACCAGCGCAACGGGTCCCGGTCCCGGTTGCTGTCGACGCCGGCGGGGGACGTGGAGCTGCGGATCCCGAAGCTGCGGGTGGGGTCGTTCTTCCCGTCGCTGCTCGAACCGCGCCGCCGGGTTGATCGGGCCCTGTGGGGGGTGATCATGACCGCGTACGCGACCGGCACCTCGACCAGGAAGGTCGATGACCTCGTGCGGGCGCTGGGCTGCGAGTCGGGGGTGTCGAAGTCGACCGTGAGCCGGATCTGCGCCGGCATCGATGACGAGGTCGCGGTGTTCCGCACCCGCCGCCTCGACCACGTGGCCTTCCCCTACGTCTACCTCGATGCGACCTACATCAAGGCGAGGATCAACCACCGGATCATCTCCCGAGCAGTAGTGGTGGCCACCGGGGTCACCGCGACCGGCGACCGGGAAGTGCTCGGCGTCGACGTCGGTGACAGCGAAGACGAGGTGTTCTGGACCGCGTTCCTCCGCGGCCTCAAGGACCGTGGCCTCGCCGGGGTGCGCCTGGTCATCTCGGACGCGCACGCCGGACTGAAGGCGTCGATCCCCAGGGTGCTGTCCGGAGCCAGCTGGCAACGGTGCAAGGTCCACCTGATGCGCAACATCTTGGGCACCGTGCCCTCCGCGTCGAAGGACATGGTCGCCGCCACGGTGCGCACGATCTTCGCTCAACCCACCGCGGTGGCCTGCCGGGCCCAACTCCACGACGTCGTCGGGATCCTCGAGCCCCAGTTCCCCAAGGCCGCCGCCATCCTCGAAGCAGCGGAGGTCGACGTGTTGGCCCACACCGCGTTCCCGAGAGCGCACTGGCGCAAGATCGCCTCGACCAACCCGCTCGAGCGGATCAACAAGGAGATCAAGCGCCGCTCCAACGTGGTCGGCATCTTCCCCGACGACGCCTCGGTCATCCGTCTCGTCGGCGCCGTCCTGCTCGACCAACACGACGACTGGGCCATCGCCGAGCGCCGCTACCTCTCAGAAGAATCCATGGCCCAGATCGACACCCCGACCGAGGAGGTGACCACCACGACCACCCCCGCCCTGCCAGCCGCCTAACGTCAGCTGGCGAAGCCAAGGATCACAGACCTACTTCCACCACTCCACGGGGCACTGCCGAAACTTGCGGTGCCGTGCTTGCTGGGTCGGCCTCGCCTATCGGCTCGGCCTCCAGGCACCTCGTGTGGTTCAGCCTTCGGTGGAGGGGGGGACGTCGCCGGACTCGAGGACGGTGGTGGTCGTCGAGGTGGCCTGGCGGCGCTCGTAGTTGAGGTCGATGTCGAGGCGGCCGTCCTCGACCTCGACCGGGAACTGCTCGGCGCCCTCGCCGTCGGCGGGCAGGGTCAGCGCGTCGTCGCAGGAGGCCCGGAAGATCTCCTCGTCGGCGTCCCACCGCCAGAAGCAGTCCGGGCTCTTCGTGGACGGGTAGGCGAGGAACGCGTACCAGCCCTCGTCCTCGTCGTCTCCGAGGTGCTGGAGGATGATCGGCCGGGCGTTGTCGGAGCTGCCCGACACGTCGGGGAAGAGGATCGGCCCCCGGTCGGCGATCTCGGCCGCCATGCGGTCGGTGCGGGCGCCCTGGAACGTCTGGTCGCCGATGCCGATGTCGGTGGAGTCCTGCCGCGACGCCGCCCACGCCGCGCCCCACAGGGCGAGGAGCACGACCGCGATCGTGACCGCCGAGATGATGAGGGCCCGACCGCCGTGGCCGCCCCCCTGCTCGACCGGGCTCACCGGTGGGGTGGGACCACCGGGCGGGCGGCGGGCGAAGTGGTGGCCGGGGTCACCTACGTAGTATCCCTGCCCGTGCCCGGCGCCGACGAGTCGCCGCCGGATCGTGCCCGTCCGCCAGGGAGACCACCGGCCGCATGGACCTGTTCGAGTACCAAGGCAAGCAGTTCTTCGCCCGCTACGGCATCCCGGTATCACCGGGTGACGTGGCCACCACGGTCGACGAGGCGGTTGCCGTCGCCGAGCGCATCGCCGACTACCCCGTCGTCGTCAAGGCGCAGGTGCAGGTCGGCGGCCGCGGCAAGGCGGGCGGCATCAAGCTCGCCGACGACGCCGACTCGGTGCGCGAGCACGCCACCAACATCCTCGGCATGGACATCAAGGGCCACACCGTCGAGCGGATCTGGATCGAGCACGCCTCCGACATCGCCGAGGAGTACTACGCCAGCTTCACGCTCGACCGCTCGGCCAAGCAGCACCTCGGGATGCTGAGCGCCCAGGGCGGAGTCGAGATCGAGGCGGTCGCCGAGTCCGATCCCGACGCCATCGCCAAGATCTGGATCGACCCCGTCGACGGGCCCACCGAGGACGTCGCCCGGGAGTGGGTCGCCGCCGCGAAGCTCAACCCGGACGCCACCGAGGGCGCGGTCGACATCCTCCTCAAGCTGTACGCCGCCTACGTCGAGGGCGACGCCGACCTGGTCGAGATCAACCCGCTGATCCTCACGCCCGAGGGCAAGGTCCACGCCCTCGACGCCAAGGTCACCCTCGACGCCAACGCCGGGTTCCGCCACGACCTCTCCGAGTACGAGGCGACCCAGGAGCGCGACGTCCGCGAGCAGGCCGCCCACGAGAAGGGCCTCCAGTACGTCGGCCTCGACGGGTCGGTCGGCGTGATCGCCAACGGCGCCGGGCTGGCGATGTCGACCGTCGACATCATCAACCAGGTCGGCGGCCAGCCGGCCAACTTCCTCGACATCGGCGGCGGCGCCGACGCCGACGTCATGGCGGGCGCCCTCGAGGTGATCACCGGCGACCCCGCCGTGAAGAGCATCTTCATCAACATCTTCGGCGGCATCACCAAGGGCGACGAGGTGGCCAACGGCATCGCCATCGCCCTCGACCGGGTCGACATCGGCGTCCCGATCGTCATCCGCCTCGACGGCACCAACGCCGCCGAGGGCCGCGAGATCCTGGCCGAGAAGGCCGCGTCCGTCATCTCCAAGCCCACCATGCTCGAGGCCGCCGAGGCCGCTGTCGAGCTCGCCCGCTGAGCCCCGGCCCCGAGCCCCGAGGAGACCAACCCCGTGAGCGAGCGCAGCGAGCGAACCAGCCAGCAACGTCGTACTCCCGGCGGCGAAGCCGCCGGCGCTCACTGGTGCGCCGTCGCCGCCACCCGGTCGAGCATCTCCACCGAAAGGAAGGCGCACCAGTGAGCATCTTCGTCGACGAGAACACCAAGGTCGTCTACCAGGGCCTCACCGGCTCGCAGGGCCGGTTCTACGGCCTCCGCAACCGTGACTACGGCACCCAGGTCGTCGCCGGCACCAACCCGAAGAAGGCAGGCACCGACGTCGACGGCATCCCGATCTTCGCGTCGGTCGCCGAGGCCCGGGACGCCACCGGCGCCACCGCGTCGTGCGTCTTCATCCCGGCCCCGGGCGTCAAGGCCGCGGTGATGGAGGCGGCCGAGGCGGGCATGGAGCTCGTCGTCGTCATCACCGAGGGCGTGCCCGCCCAGGACGAGGCGTGGTTCTACAACAAGGTGAAGCGCGATCACCCCGGCACCCGCATACTCGGCCCGAACTGCCCCGGCATCATCAGCCCCGGCAAGGCCAACATCGGCATCACCGCTGGCGAGATCGCCAAGGCCGGCGGTCCGGTCGGCATCGTCAGCCGGTCCGGCACGCTCACCTACCAGGCGCTGTACGAGCTGAAGCTGGCCGACATCGGCGTCACCACCTGCGTCGGCATCGGCGGCGACCCGGTCCCCGGCACCAGCTTCATCGACTGCCTGGAGGCCTTCGAGGCGGACCCCGACACCAAGGCCGTCATGATGATCGGCGAGATCGGCGGCTCGGCCGAGGAGGAGGCCGCCGAGTTCATCA
>JAAYBP010000437.1 GCA_012730075.1 Acidimicrobiales bacterium
GTCCGCGGCGCGAGGATTCGCGGGTGCAGCTGCGCGACCTGGTGCTGGGGGCCACCCCGCTCGCGGCCGACCGCACGACGCCGGGGATCATCACGCCCAAGGGCGTCCTGACCCGGGCCGACGTGCGCAACGAGGTCGATCTGCTCGCTGCGTCGGCACGGGTGATCGCCCCGCCGGGCGGGCGGATCGCCATCCTCGCCGACAACCGACCCGAGGTCGTGGCCCTCCTGCTGGCCATCCCCGCCGCCGGGCGGATCGCGGTGCCGCTGAACACCCGGCTCACGTCGAGCGAGCTGCTCCACCAGCTCGACCACGCCGGGGTGGTCGCGCTGGTCGGCACGGGCGCCGAGCTCGAACGGGCGCAGCCGGCGATCGCGGCCGCGGCGACCCTCGAGACCACCGTCGGCATCGACGCCGGCGTGGGCGACATCAGCCTGTCGACCCTGACCGCCGCGCCCGCCTCGGGCGAGCCGCACCCGTCGACCGACGACGACCCGGCCTGGATCATCTACACCAGCGGCACCACCGGGCAGCCGAAGGGCGTGATCCTCACCGCCCGCAGCCTGGGCGCCGCCGTCGGCACCACCGCGGCGTCGCGCCCGCTCGCCCCCGACGACACCTACCTGTATCCGTTCCCGCTGTACCACGTGTCGGCGTACAACGTGCTCCACGCCCTGGCCCGGCAGCGGCCGGTCGTACTCCCACGGCAGTTCGACGTCGACGAGATCGCGGACCTGAGCGCCGCCCACCGGGTCACGGCCGTCTCGCTCGCGCCGACGATGCTGCGCATGGTGCTCGACCACCCCGCCGCCACCGACGGCCGCCTGGCCACGTGGCGCACCGTCGCCTACGGCGCGGCCCCGATGCCGCCCGCCCTCCTGGCCGAGGCGGCCGAGGTGCTCGGCGTCGAGTTCGCCCAGGGGTACGGCATGACCGAGCTGTCGGGGAACGCCGTGTTCCTGCCCCCCGAGGCGCACCGGGCCGGTCTGGCCGGCGAGGAACGGCTGCTCCGGGCGGCGGGGTGGCCCGCCGACGGGGTCGAGCTGCGCGTCATCGATACGGCTGGTGAGGTCGTGCCCGCCGGCGAGCCCGGGGAGATCACGATCCGGGCCCGTCAGGTCTGCGCCGGCTACTGGGACGATCCCGAGGCGACCGCCCGCACGATCCGGGGCGGCTGGCTCCACACCGGCGACCTCGGCACGATCGACGACGACGGCCTCCTCACCGTGGTCGACCGGCTGAAGGACATCATCGTGACCGGCGGCGAGAACGTGGCGTCCCGGGAGGTCGAGGAGGTGCTCGAACGGCACGCCGCGGTGGCCCGGGTCGCCGTCGTCGGCCTTCCCGACGAACGCTGGGGCGAGGCGGTCACCGCCGCGATCGTGCTCCGCCCCGGCACCGACGCGGATCCCGACGACGTCGTGGCCGAGCTGACCGGGCTGGCTGCCGCGCATCTCGCCGGGTTCAAGGTCCCCAAGCGGATCGAGCTCGTCCGCGAGCTACCGGTCAACGCCGGCGGCAAGGTCATGAAGGTCGAGCTCCGCCGCCGCCTCCTCCTCCCACCCGGCTGAACCACCCGAAACTTCGATCCTGGTCCACCGTATCGGTGGACCAGGATTGAAACTTGGGGATCTCGGGGCGGGCGTGTGACGGTGGACACAGGAGACGGGTGGTCGTACGCTCCCGGCGTCCCCCCGAGCCAAGGCGGTATCCAGATGACCACCCTCCCCCGTCGCGCGCGCCGCGCGTCCGGACTCGTCGCGATCGGCACCGTGATCGCGCTCCTGCTCACGTCGTGCCAGACCGACCCGTGGAAGACCTACCGAGGGGTCCACGCCACCCGGACCGGACCGGCGGTTCCCGGCGTGATCGTCGTCGGCGACAGCCTCATCGTCGACCAGTACGCAACCCCGGCCGCCAACGTGAACCCGATCGCCGACGACGTGCGGGACATCACCGGCAAGCCTCTGTTCGTCAGCGGCGTGGCCGGCAGCCAGTGGATCACGTGGAGCTGGCCCGGCCAGCAGAACGACAACGCCCTGGTGCACGACCTGGCCGCGATGTTGAAGCCCCGCCTGACCGTGATCGCCGTCGGCATCAACGACGCGGGGATCATCAGCCGGGAGCGGGGCAAGCCGCAGCCCGCCTACACCGTCGCCGCCCAGAAGACGGTGATGACCAACGCCGTGACCGAGACGCTGAAGAACTCGACGTGTGTCCTGCTGATCAACGCCCGCGCCCAGGACGCTCCCTTCTACGGCATCGACGCCGCGGTCGTGTCCCAGGTCAACGCCAACATGGACGCCCTCGACGCCACCTCGCCCCGCATCGTCGTCGCCGACTGGGACGACGTCTCCGCCAGCCACCCCGAGTACTGGGCGACCTGGGGTGATCACACCCACGACGGCGTGCACATGAACGCGGTGGGCCGGAGCGCGTACCGCTCCTTCATCGGGGCCGCCGCCGTGTTCACGATGGCCAACGGCTACTGCTGAATCCGCCGACCGAATCCACCCAAACTTCAACCCTGGTCCACCGCATGGGGGACCAGGGTTGAAATCTGGCGATCTGGTGGAATCGGGGGCCGCCGCCGGTCCCCGGGGCCGTACACTGGGCCGGCCCCTCCGGGGGCGCTGGACCTTGACAACCACATCCAGCACAAGGGGCTGACCGGTTTCGACGTCGAGTCCGTGACCCCATCGTGCGACCGGAGTTGCTCAGACTCCTTAAACGGGGCACCCAAAGAAGCGCCGATACGGACGACTTCGCTCTCGCCGCCTGACCTGGTCGGGTGAAGAGAGTCAACGCGACCAGCAATGGCACGCGGGGCCAGACCGCTACAGCCCGGCAACAGAAGTAGCGGTGGACGGCGGGAGAGACCGCTGACCGCAGGGAAAGACCGCTGGCCGCCCGGAAAGACGGGCCGGTGCCGTCAGGCAGCCCACCCGGGGGTGCACCAGCCGTAGAGGTGCGGACACGGGAATGGTCGTAGCGCGGTCGGTGATCGCTTGGCGGACGGGGGTTCGATTCCCCCCAGCTCCAC
>JAAYBP010000438.1 GCA_012730075.1 Acidimicrobiales bacterium
ATGGCCGCGCTGCACGTCGCCCACGCCGCGCGCCGGGTGATGGAGCGCGGCTCGATCGTCAACGTCGCCAGCCTGTCGGGGATGCGGCCCTCCCCCGGCACGGCCGCGTACGGCGCGGCGAAGGCGGGGCTGATCAACCTGACCCGCACCCTCGCGATGGAGTGGGCGCCCGACGTGCGGGTCAACGCGGTGAGCGCGGGCGCGGTGCGCACCGAGCTGTTCGACGAGTACTACGGCGGGGCCGAGGGTGCGGCCCGGATGGAGGAGACGATTCCCATGGGGCGGGCCGCCGATCCCGCCGACGTCGGCGCCGTCGTCGCGTTCCTCGCCTCGCCATTGGCCGCATACGTCACCGGCGCCAACGTCGAGGTGCACGGTGGCGGCGAGGCGCTGGCCCTGCACCGCCTGCTCGGGCACTGACGGTCGCGGGCGGTCCCGCGGGCGCGGCAGCGGTTTTCCTCCGACCGCATTCGTAGGCATCGTCGGCGGCGGGCAGGCCGTAGGGTCCGAGGCGGTGTCCACCGCAGTCCACCGCCTCCACTTCGACCTCGACGACCAGATCGCCGAGCGCTACCCGCAGGTGCCCTTCGAGGTGCGGGGCGAGGGCTCGGTCGAGGTGACGCTCGCCTACGAGGGCGAGGGCGCGGTGGTCGACCTCGGCTGCGAGGATCCGGAGCGCTGGAGGGGCTGGTCGGGCGGGGCGCGCTCGCGCTTCGTGATCGGCCGCGACGCGGCTACCCCCGGCTACGAGCCCGGCGACCTGCCCGACGGGCGCTGGGCGGTGGTGCTCGGCCTCCACGCGATCCCCGCCGGCGGCGTCGACGTCACCGTCACCGTGACGCTCCCCGCCGAGGGCCCGGTCGAGGACGATCCCCCCGCGCCGCCGGCACCGTCGGCCGCCCGCGGCTCGGAGCGGGGACTGCCCGCGCCAGCCGGATTGACGTGGTTCGCCGGCGACTTCCACTGCCACTCGCTCCACTCCGACGGCGACCAGTCCCTCGCCCAGGTCGCGGCGCGCGCCGTCGGCCACGGGCTCGACTTCCTGGCGATGACCGAGCACAACACGGTGTCGCACCACCCGCACCTCGCCGGGGTCGGCGCCGCCTACGACCTGTCGCTGCTCCCCGGCCAGGAGGTGACGACCGCCCGGGGCCACGCCAACGCGTTCGGCGACATCGGCTTCATCGACTTCCGCGCACCCGCCGACACGTGGGAGCCGGAGGTGGAGGCGCGGGGCGGGTTCCTCTCGATCAACCACCCGATCGAGGGCGACTGCTCGTGGCTGCACCCCCTCCCGTCGCTCCCCCCGGCGATCGAGCTGTGGCACATCGGGTGGTTCCGCGACCTGCGGTCGACCGCGCCGTGGGCGTACTGGCGGCACTGGCGCCCCGACGCGGTGCTGCTGGGCGGCAGCGACTTCCACGACCTGACCCACGCCTATCCGCCCGGCACCCCCACGACGTGGGTGCTGGCCGAGGACCGCACGCCCGACGCGGTGTTCGCCGCCGTGCTCGCCGGACGCACCGCGATCGCGATCGGCCCCGCCCCCGGCACCCCGACCCTGCTGCGCCTCGACGAGGACCTGATCGCGATCGACGCCGACGGCACCGTGCTGGTCGACATCGACGGGCGGCGCACGGCCGTCCACGGCTCCCGCGTGAGCCTGCCGGCGGGCGACGCGGGCACGGGTCCGTTCCGGCTGGAGTCCGCCGACCGCACCCTGCTCGCCGTGTCGAGGTGACCGGCTCCGACCGCACCGACCGCACGGACCTCCGCCGCGGAGCGGCCGCCGGCATCGCCGCCTACACGCTGTGGGGGCTGTTCCCGCTGGTGTTCCACCAGCTCCGCGACGTGGCGGCGCTGGAGGTGCTCGTCCACCGGGTGATCTGGTCGTTCGTGGTGGTCATCGCCGTGCTGGTGGTGCGGAGCGACCGGGCGTGGGTCGCGGTGCTCCGCACCCCGTCGCGCGACCGCACCCGGCTGGCCGCGGCGGCCGCCCTGATCAGCGTCAACTGGCTCGTGTACGTGTGGGCGGTCGGCCACGAGCACGTCGTCGAAGCGGCGCTCGGGTACTACATCAACCCGCTGATCACCGTCGCCCTCGGGGTCGTGGTACTCGGCGAGCGACTGCGGTCCGCGCAGATCGTCGCCCTCGCGTTCGCGCTGGCGGCGGTGGCCGTGCTGACCGTCGCCTACGGACGGGTGCCGTGGATCTCGCTGGTGCTCGCCTGCTCGTTCGGCGGCTACGGCTTCCTGAAGAAGGCGGTTCCGGTGTCGGCCGGTACGTCGCTGGCGGTCGAGACGGCGATCCTGCTCCCGGCCGCGCTCGTCGGGCTGGTCGCGTTCGAGGCGACCGGCGAGGCCGCCTTCCTGCACGGACCGGCCACCCGGGACCTCCTGCTCCTCGGGCTGGGTCTGGTCACGGCGGTGCCGCTCGTGCTGTTCGCCGCGGCCGCCCGGCGGATCCCGCTGACGCTGCTGGGCCTGCTCCAGTACCTCACCCCGACGCTCCAGCTCGCGTGCGGGGTGGTCGTCTTCGGCGAGGACCTCCCCCGCGAGCGCCTGGTCGGCTTCGTGCTGGTGTGGATCGCCCTGGCGATCCTCGCCGTCGACGCCCTGCGCCGCGCCCCGCGACGCCCCACGCCCACCGACGACCCCGTCGAGCTCGTCTGATTCGGTCCGACCCCGCCGGGGCCGCCCGCCCGTCCGATCCCGGCCCGGGTAACGGTTTTCCTCCGACCCCACCCGTTACCGGGCGCGGCGCGGTAACGGTTTTCCTCCGACCCCACCTGTTACTCCGACACCAGTCGTTACGCTGCGGCGGTGGCCGAGTCGACCTGGAGCCGCTGGCGGCGACGCCAGGCGAACGGGCTGATCCACGCCGCGTGGGACCGCCTCCGCGAGGCGGGCGCGGTCGCCCCGGGCACCCGGTTCGCCGAGCGCTTCGCCGCGTTCGGCGAGGGCAGCGTCATCGGGTTCCCGACGTCGACGATCTACGGCGAACGCCAGATCCACATCGGCGAGGAGACGCTGATCGGCCGGTGGGTCACCCTCGCCGCCGGGTACGGGCCGCACCAGACGACCGTGCCGCCCCGCGCCCTCGTGATCGGCGACCGGTGCGTCATCGGCGAGCGGTGCGGCCTCGTCGCCCACGAGTCGATCGAGATCGGCGACGACGTCTGGTTCGGTCAGGAGATCTACGTCACCGACGCCAACCACGGCTTCGAGGACCTCGGACGCCCGATCGGCCAGCAGCTCGGTCCGCACGAGCCGGTGTCGATCGGGTCGGGGTCGTGGGTCGGGCACGGCACGGTGATCCTCCCCGGCGCCCGGATCGGGCGGCACGTCGTCGTCGCCGCCGGGTCGGTCGTCCGGGGCGAGGTGCCCGACAACACCGTCGTCGGTGGGGTCCCCGCCCGGGTGATCCGCACCATCGAGGGCCGCCGGGACGACGAGACCGCGGCCGAGTTCCCGGAGCTCGCCGCGTCCGAGGGCTACGCGTTCGGACGGGCGCGCATCGGCGAGCGCCACCCCCGTTCCTCCAACTGACCCCGCGCCACCCCCGTTCAGCCCGTGGGTAGAGCTGACCCCGCACCGCCCCCGGGCAACACCGACTCCGCACGGCCCCCCGGGTAACACCGACCCCGCACCGCCCCCGGGCCGAGCGGTCGGACCGTCCGGTCGGGGTCAGTAGGGGGTCGGGGGGACGCAGTCGACGTCGAGGCCGGCGTCGGCCATCAGCCCGTAGACGCGGTCGTGGTGCTCGCCGACGAGGCGCTGCACGTACTCGATGCCGTCGAGGTGGTCGATCTCGTGCTGGAGGATCCGGGCGAGGATGCCGTCGGCGGTGACCTCGACCACCTCGCCGTGCACCGTGCGGGCCCGCACCTGCACCCGGCGGGGCCGGTCGACCGGCGCGTGGGCGTCGTCGAGCACGAGCGACAGGCAGCCCTCGGTGTAGGTCCAGGTCCCGTCGCTGGCCCGGATCTCGGGATCGACCATCGCCTCGGGCGCCGCCCCCTTGTGCACCTGGACGAACAGGCGCAGCCCGACGCCGACCTGGTTGGCGGCCAGGCCGACCCCGGGCGCCCGGTGCATCACCCGCACCATGTGCTTGACCAGCGCCTTGATCTCGCGGGTGACGGCGCCGACCGGCTCGGTCGCCACGTGCAGCACCGGCGTCTCGACCGGGACCACCCCGGGCGACGCGATCGGGGACCCGGCGTCGGGCGGCAGGTCGGCGGCCATCGTCCAGGTCGCGCCACGCCCCGGCGGGACCTCGACCGCCCCGCCCGGGTCGATCGGATCGACCAGGTGCTCGGCCGCGCCGTCGGCCGTGACCGGGAAGCGCCGACCGCAGGTGCAGGTGCAGCGGTCCTTCACGCGACCACCGTCGACCGGCCAGGTCGTGACCCGGTGGCGCGGCGCACACTGCTCGCCCCGATGCACCGGGCACTCCGACACCGTCACCCGACCCCGGTGCTCGGGGTTGCCGCGCCGATCGCTCGCCATGACCGCAGACCGTAGGGCGCGACGCCCCTCCGTCCCCACGTCACCGGCCGTCACCGGTCGATCCGGTCGCCCATCGACCCGGCATCGACTCCCTCCCCACGTCAGCGCCCTCGGCCGACGGCGGGCGGGTCGTCGGGCCCGGCGACGATCGTGACCCGAGGTTCGAGGACGTGACTTCCGACCCTGGGATCGACGGCCCGGGGATGCGAACATGGCCGGCCATGGCACGAATCCCGTACGAGTCGGTGACCCTCCACGGCCACGAGGTGCGCTTCCGCCGGGCCGGCGAGGGACCGACCGTGCTGCTGATCCACGGCATGGCCGGTTCGTCGCGCACGTGGAAGGACGTCGGCGAGCTGCTCGTCCGCGACGGCTACGAGGTGATCGCCCCCGACCTGCTCGGCCACGGCCTGTCGGCCAAGCCGGCCGGCGACTACTCGCTCGGGGCCTTCGCCAACGGCCTGCGCGACCTGCTCGGAGTGATCGACGTCGAGCGGGCGACCGTCGTGGGCCAATCGCTCGGCGGCGGCGTGGCGATGCAGCTCACCTACCAGCACCCCGACCTGGTCGACCGGCTCGTGCTCGTGTGCAGCGGAGGGCTCGGGCGCGAGGTGTCGTGGATGCTGCGGCTCCTGACCCTCCCCGGCGCCGAGATCGTCATGCCGCTCCTGTTCCCCACCCTCGCCCGCGACCGTGGGAACGACGTCAGCCGCTTCCTGCGCGACCGGGGCCTCCACGCGCCGAAGTTCGCCGAGATGTGGCGGGCCTACGCCAGCCTCGCGGGCGCCGAGAACCGGGGTGCGTTCCTGCGCACGCTCCGCAGCGTCATCGACGTCAACGGCCAGACGGTGTCGGCCCTCGACCGCGTGTACCTCGCCCAGGCGGTGCCGACGATGATCGTGTGGGGCGACGAGGACCCGATCATCCCGATCGAGCACGGCCACACCGCCCACGAGGCGATCCCCGGCAGCCGGTTCGAGATCATGGAGGGCTGCGGCCACTTCCCCCACGTCGAGGACCCGCTCCGCTTCACCGAGCTGCTCGAGGACTTCATCTCGACCACCGAACCCTCCTCCGCCGACCTCGACGACTTCCGTCAGCTCCTCACGACCGGCGCCTCCTGACCCCGGGTCGGGACGGTCGACCC
>JAAYBP010000439.1 GCA_012730075.1 Acidimicrobiales bacterium
CGTCGACGTCTTGGTCGACGCGCTCGACCGTGACGGCTGCGTGGTGGTCGAGCGATACCTCGACGAGGCGACCGTTGCCTCCCTACGTGACGAGCTGGCCCCGTTCCGGGAGCAGACCCCCGAGGGCCGCAACGACTTCGAGGGCTTCGCGACCCGACGCATCTACGCCCTCTTCGCCAAGGTCCGCGGCTTCGACGCCCTCGCCGTCGACCCGCTGCTGCTCGGCATCCTCGATCGGGTGCTGGGCCACTACCAGCTCAGCGGCCCCGTGGGCATCGACATCGGGCCCGGCGAGTCGGCCCAGGGCCTCCACCGCGACGACAGCGTCTACCCGCTGGGGTGGCCGCACGACCAGGTGGTGCTCAACACCATGTGGGCCATCGACGACTTCACCGCGGAGAACGGCGCCACCGCCATCGCGCCCGGCAGCCACCGCAGCCCGCCGACCCAGATGCCTTCCGCCTCCGACGTCGTCACCGCGACCATGCCGGCCGGGTCGGTGATGATCTACGTCGGCACGGTCTGGCACGGCGGCGGGGCCAACCGCACCGACCAGCGCCGCCTGGGCGTGATCCTCGAGTACTGCGCGTCGTGGCTGCGGGCCCAGGAGAACCACGTCACCGCGGTGCCCGTCGAGGTGGTGCGCACCCTGCCCGCCCGGCTGCAGGAGCTGCTCGGCTACAACGTCCACCCACCGTTCCTCGGCTACGTCGACGGCCGCCACCCGCGCCGCGCCCTGGCCTGATCCCGACCAACCACCGTTCCAAGGCCGGCACCGGATCACACGTCGCTCATGATCTGGGCCAGCTCGTCGGGGTACTTGGCGACGAAGTAGGTGAAGGTCGGCTCGATCTGGGTGAAGAGGTTCGTGTCGGGGGCGAGGCTGGCGGCGAAGCCGTTCAGGTAGAGCAGGTTCTTGAAGAACAGCACCAGCTCCTTGGGCAGGTGGAAGCCCTCGGCGGCGAGCAGCTTCAGGATCGATCCGAGGGCCTGGCCCAGCTTGTCGACCGTGAAGTCGCCCTCGCGGGCCAGGAGCGACGGGTCGACCGCGTTGAGCTGGTCCTCGAGCTGGCGGGCGAGGTCGTCGAGGTCGGCCCCGGGCGGCACCGCGCCGAACTGCTGGAGGCCCTTCAGCTGCATCACCGTGTCGTTGCGGGCGAAGCCGACCACGAACTGCACCGTCGCCGCCCGCTGTTCGGCGTCGATGCGACCGGCGATGCCGAAGTCGATCAGCGAGAAGTCGCCGCGTGGGTCGATGAGGACGTTCCCGGCGTGCAGATCGCCGTGGAAGATGCCGTAGGCGATCATGTGCTCGAGCGTCCCGGTCACGGCGAGCTGGAGCAGCCGCTCGCCGTCGACCACGTCGGGGTAGGCGTCGAGCGCCCGGTCGTAGGGCACCCCCTCGGCGCGGGTCATCACGAAGACGTCCTCGCGGGTGAGGTGCGGGATCGGCGACGGGACCGAGACGAAGTCCTGGCCGGCCGCCTCCGACGCGAGGGCGATCTCGACCTGGTTGAGCGCCTCGAAGCGGAAGTCGATCTCCTCCAGCACCAGGCCGGCGAACAGCTCGACGAAGCCGGACAGGTTGGCGACCCGGGCGGACTTCGACGCCTTCTCGGCGGCCGCGGCGGCGAGGGCCATCGAGCGCAGGTCGCGGGCGAACTGGCCGCGCAGACCGGGACGGCGGACCTTGACGACGACCGGACGACCGTCGGGGAGCGTCGCCGCGTGGACCTGGCCGATGCTCGCCGCGCCGATCGGCTCGGGGTCGAACTCGGTGAAGATGCGGTCGAGCGGCACCTCGAAGCGGTCCTCGATGCGCGCCTCGGCCTCGCCCGGCGCCAGCGGGGTGGCGGTGTCGCGGCACCAACCGAAGGCGTCGACCCACTGGTCGGGGAGCAGGCCCTGGGCGGTGGCGACGAACTGGCCGAGCTTGATGTAGGTCGACCCGCCCGCCTTCACCAGCTCCTGGAGGTGGCGGACGGACGCGCCCTGCTCGAGCGGGCCCTCGGTGACGCGCCGTACGGCGTCCTCCTTCAGGCCGGGGCTCACGCCGCGGGCGAGCTCGACACCGGTGCGACCGACGGCGCGCAGGGTCGCCGGGCGCAGCGACGGTCGGGCCAGCTCGGCGGCCTCGGCGGCCACCCGCTCGCGGGCGGGCGGCCCCCACGCCAGCCACAGGCGGGCGTGGTCGCGCAGCCCCGGGTCGGCCGCGAAGCGCGGCGAGGCGTCGAGCAGCTCGGTCATGTCGGGAAG
>JAAYBP010000440.1 GCA_012730075.1 Acidimicrobiales bacterium
AGGAGGGCGGCGACGGCGACGGCCAGGGTGCCGAGCACGGCGACGGCCGAGACCCCGAGGGCGACGTTGACGACGCGCTGGGGCCACCACACGACCTCGACGGTCACCGGATCGGGGCCCGCGGGGATCAGGAACGCCGAGGAGTAGCCGTCGACCGGCTGCGGGGGACCGAGGTCCTCGCCGTCGATCGTCGCCCGCCAACCGTCGTTGTGGCTCTGGCCGATCACGAGCCAGGTGTCGGACTCCCGGGGCCCGACCTCGATGGTCGAGCGCCACCGGCCCGCCGCGACCACGGTGGCGTCGGGGCCGGCCTCCGCGTCGAGCACCGGGCCGGAGCCGTCGTCGGGGTCGCCCCCGGGTGCGGATCGGAGCGTGAGGTCGTCGACCTGGAGGCCGGTGAAGAAGCCGTCCTGGGTCGTGATCTGCGACGGTCCGGCGGGCAGGGCGACACCGGCGGGATCGCACGGCGTCAGCGGCAACGCCGCCCCGGCCAGGGCCCCGGCGACCGTGCCGGCGGCGCGGACCGCGATCGCGGCCTCGTCGACCACGACCAGGTCGTCACGGCACCCGGTGTCGAACGGGCCGTCGGGCACCTCGACCGACAGGCCGGGGATCCCCCACTCGACGATCCCGACGGGGGTGACGATCTCGTCCTCGGAGATCCAGTCGATCGTCTCGACCTCGCGGACGCGGTCGAGGTTCACGACGATCTCGGTGCCGGCCACCGGCTCGGGCAGGTCGACGCGCAGGGTGACGGCCGCGTCGCGCTCGGGTCGGTCCTCGACGGCCGGCAGGTCGACGTACACCGGGTCACCTCCGTCGGCGACGATCCGCAGGCGGGTCGGTACCGAGTGGCGGCCGTCGGCCACGACGGTGACGTCCATGTGGTCGAAGGAGACGGGCGTCGCCGACCGGTAGGCGGTCCACTCCCGGTCCTGGCCGAGGTACCCCGGGCTCCAGTGGGTGGTGGGATCGCCGTCGATCGCCGCGCCGGCGCGGGCGGTCAGGTCGCCGGACAGGCGGCGCGACGACGTGGCGGTGACGCCGCCGTCCTCGAACCCGGGGAGGCCGAGCAGGGCGTCGATCACCTGGTCGGGGGCGGTGGCGGACAGGCGGACCGTGCCGCTCAGGGCGAAGCGTCGGAGGGTCGGCAGCGACACGTCGCGCACCAGGCGCGGCTCGGGATCGGTGCGCAGGGCGGCGGTCGGGCGGGTGCGCAGCCGGGTGAGCACGATCGCCAGCGGGAGGTCGTCGGAGGCCGATCCCAGCGCGTCGAGGGCGTCGGTCGGGAGGCGGACCGACTGCACCGCGCGCACGTCGTCGTCGGCGAGGCGGATGTCCGCGAAGCCGACCGCGCTGAGGTCCTCGTAGGAGTCGCGCCGGCCCGGCTCGGCGTCGGTGATCTCGATCGTCAGGCGGTTGAACGTCCGGCTCCCGACGTCGAGGTGCTGGCCGAGGCCCTCCCGTGACGTCTCGTCCAGTTCGAGGACGAGGCGGTCGCCGCCGTCGAAGGTGAGGGCCACCTCGGTTATCCACCGGTTCTGGAGGCCGCGGGCCGACTGGAGCAGCGTGATGCCCCCGGTCGTGCGGGGCTCGTCGTAGGTCAGCTCGATGCGCTCGCCGATCACCGAGGCGAACGCGCCGGTGGTCCACGCGGTGTTGTAGTCGTCGTCGACGGCGTTGGCCGCCCGGTTCTCGGGGGTGTAGGTGATGCCGTTGCCGTAGCTCGACGCCCGGGCGACGACGCCTCCGCCCTCGACCTTGACGGTCTGGGTCGTGGGGTCGGCACCGGGGAAGATCGGTAGCCGGTTGTCGCCGAGGTCCTCGTCGAGCGCCTCCTCGCCGACCGCCTCGGTGTGGCCGTCGGTGTCGCTGACGGTGCCCCAGCGGTGCCCGGCGCGGCGGTTGGTGTCGGTGAGCACGACCGCGCCGCCGTCCGCGAGCGCGGCGACCAGGGCGTCGTCGCCGCCCCCGCCGTCGGCGGCGAAGGAACCGCTGTAGCGGATCAGCTCGTCGCCGGTGATCAGCCCCGCCGCGGCCACGGCGACCAGCCCGTCGCCGTTGCCCGAGACCAGCACGGTCGACGACGCGGGCTTGGCCGACACGATCGACGGGTCCCCTTCGACCTCCCACAGGCCCACCGCCGGGGGATCGGGCAGGTCGGGGTCGGCGGCCAGCTCCTCCTCGTCCTCGAGGGGCAGGCTCGGGTCCGGCTCGTTCGTCACGCCGTCGCCGAACGTCGCGACCGAGGTCACGCCGGGGGCCATTCCCAGGAGCTCGTACACCTGCCGGGGCCGGGCCAGGTTGAACCGTTCGTAGGTGAGGTCGGCGCGGAACACGAGGTCGCCCACCCCCATGAGCCGGGCGATCGGAGCGAGCGCCTCCGGCTCCAACGTCGACTCCTGGAGCGGGCGGTCGAGCGAGTTGAGCAGGTCGGCCGACAGGGGGGTGCCGTAGGGGATCAGCTCGCGGGCGGCGAAGGGTCGATCGGTGAGCCCGGGGGTGATCGGGTCGACGGTGTTGCCCCAGCGGTAGGACGCGAAGTCCGAGCCCGGCAGCTCCAGCACCCTCGACTCGAAGCCGTCGCCGGGGTCCTCGGCCCGGCCGCGCTCGTCGATCGCCGCCGCGGCCTCGATCCAGTAGGCGGGGAGCTCCTCGTCGCGCTGGAGGTTGTCGGCGACCATCTGCCCGAGCCACAGCGGCGGCAGGGCGGCGATCGCCAGCAGGACGAGGCCGGCGGCGACCGGGCGTTCGAGCCGCGGGCGGGCCCGGGCGAGGGCTCCGACCGCGACCCCGGTCAGGACCGACAGACCGAGCGTCAGCAGCGGCACCGCCCGGGGGAGGCTCCGCATCGCCAGCCCGACCTGGGCCGACAGGAACGCCTGGAAGCCGCGGCCGAGCGGGGCGCCCTCGTCCCACGGGTGGGCGCCGACGGCCAGCACCAGGCCGGCGACGATCAGCGACACGAAGTACCCGCGGTAGCGCCAGCGCGCGATCCCGGCGGCGAGCAGGCCGATGATCGGCACCGCGTAGGTGACGGCGATCAGCACGGGGGACTGCGTGTACGCGTCGGACGGCTCGATCCAGGGCCCGAGCTTGTCGTTGCCGTAGAAGTACCAGTACCCGAGGCCGCGTAGGACCTCCGGGGCGGAGGATGCGTCGGCGACGGTGCGGGCGGTCTCGGTGTAGCGCAGCACGTCGATGCCGAAGGACCCCTGGCACCACAGGCCCACGATCCACCACGCGGAGGTGAGCACCGTCAGAGCGCCGATGCGGGCGGCGACGGCGAGGGCGTC
>JAAYBP010000441.1 GCA_012730075.1 Acidimicrobiales bacterium
CGCCCCCCGGCGGTGGCCGCTGCTGGCCGCGGCCGCGGCGCTCGTCCTCGTCGTGGGCGCGGCGCTGGTGGTGGCCGCGACCCGGAGCCCCGACGAGGTCGCGACCACGGTGCCCGACCCGCGCGCCACCACCGACTCGAGCTCCGCGCCCGGGGCGGGCGGTCCGGTCGTGTCGATCGTCGTCGAGGGCCGGGGCTCCCAGGCCGGGCCGCCGCTCGACGTCGAGGTGATCGTCGAGGGACCCGGGGGTGAGGTCGCCCGCCGGAACCTGGCCGAGACCGAGACCTCCGTCGACGGCGTCCCCGGCCAGGTGTTCGTCGACCGGGGCCTGATCGTCACCCTGCCCGGACCGGGCGGGTACGCGGTGCGCCTGGTCGGCGAGCGCCTCGACATCGCCTGCTCGACGTTCGACGCCGCCGCCGGGGACCGCCTCGTCTACGTCGTCGGCGGCGCCCAGCTCGGGGTGGAGGGCGCCGCGGAACCATCCGGCGAGGTGCCGTGCGCCACCGTCACCACCGCCGAGGAGTGGGCGGGCACGAGCGGTGAGGTCGGGTCGTCGTTCGTCGGGATGACCGAGGCCGAGGTGGCCGCCGCCGCCGGCACCGCCGGCTACTCGACCCGGGTCGCCGGGCGCGACGGCGTCGACCTGGCGCTCACCGACGACCTGGTGCCGACCCGGCTCGACCTGTGGCTGTACGAGGGTGTCGTGGTGGCCGCCGCCCTCGGCGGGGAGGACCGTGGACCGGGCGGCGGACCGGACGGCGGCGCGGGCGTCGACGTCGACGTCGACGTCGACGGGGATCCGGTCGTCGTCGTCCCCGGTGGCGAGGCGGCCGTGAACCGGACGATCCCCGACGGCCTCGTGCGGGTCACGGTCGGCGGGACCTCGACCGAGCGGAGCTGGACCGAGGTGGTCGAACAGGTCGGGGAGCCCCGCCTCGGCGGGGGCCTGGTCTTCGCCGGTGGCCCCGGCCCCGCCGAGGTGGCCGTGACCGGTCCGTGGGGATCGTGCTCGGCGCCGCTCGACACCGCCGGGGGCGGCGTGGTCGTGACCCTGCTCTACTCGGCCGACGGCACGCTGCCCGACGGCGGCGGGTGCCCGATCGAGCAGACGACGGTGGCCGAGCACGCCGCCGGTTGGGCCGACGGCTGGGCCGGCTACGACGAGGCGACCGGGTACCTCGGCCTGACCGAGTCGGCGGCCCTCGACCTCGCCGCGTCCGACGGGGTCGAGATCCGCCTCGCCGCCCGCGACGGGGTCGCCTTCCCCCTCCGGAGCAACCTCGATCCCGACCGGGTCAACGTGGTCGTCGTCGCGGACCGGGTGGTGGCGGCGGCCCGGTTCTGACGCCGACCTCGTCGGCCGGACCCGCGGCCCTCAGGTCGTGGGTGGTTCCACCGGGCCCGGCGCGACGAGGCGGCGGGGCCGGTGGCGGATCAGCGACACCATCTCGATCAACAGTGCGGTCACGCCGATGACGAACCCGGCGACGAGGAGCGCTCCCGCGGGGACGGCCCGGGCGGCGACTCGGTCACCGCAGCTCGACCGGCGCACCGCGTCGGCGACGTTCGCTTCCAGCGCGACCAGCTCCCCGTCGACGAACACCCGGCCACGGGCGTCGGGCACGAGGTCGATGCGCCCCGACAGCAGGTAGGCCCCGGGGGCACCGCAGTCCTGGATCGGGCTCTCGACCGGTAGGGCGAAGAGCACGGCGGCCACCGCGTACAGGGCGACGGCCACGGCGGCCAGCCCCGCCGCCAGCCGCTGCGCGGGCGGTCGCTCGGCTCGATCCACGGCCCCGGAGCCTGGCACACGGTGGCCCGGCACCCCGGGACGGCCGGATCGGGCGCTCAGCGACGGCGCCGCGCCGCCTTGGCCTCGTACATCGCCTGGTCGGCGCGGTGCAGCACCTCGCGCACGGTCTCGTCGTGGCGGCGCACCGCCGAGCCGACGCAGCACCCGATGGCGACCCCGGCGCTCGAGCTGCCCACCGCCACGACGTGGCTCAACCACCCGCTCGTCAGCATCGGGTCGTCGGGGTCGCCGACCACGATGAACTCGTCGCCCCCGAGCCGGGCCACCGTGCGCTCCCCGCCCAGGTGACCGACCAGCGAGTCGGCCACCGCGACCAGCACCTCGTCGCCCCGCTCGTGGCCCCACGTGTCGTTGACCTCCTTGAACCCGTCGAGGTCCAGGTAGGCGACGAGCGTGGGGCGTTCCCCGTCGAAGCGCCGGTGCAGCAGGTCGCTCAGGGCGACCCGGTTCCAGAGCCCGGTCAGCGGATCGCGGTTGGCGCGGGCCTCGAGCTCGCGCTGGGTGCGGTGGCGCTCGGTGACGTCCTCCAGCGTGACGACGAGAGACGTGACGAGGCCCGGCGCGCCCTCGGAGACGACGTGCACCTGCACCCGCTCGACCGGGCCGGCGGTGAGCGCCACCGTGCAGCTCTGCCGGGCCGGGTCCGCCAGGGCCGCCGCCAGCGCCCGCTCGACCTGGGGACGGTCGGCGGACTCGACGACGGCGAGCAGGCCCTCGTCCTTGAGTACCTCCGGCTCCCGTCCGAGCATCCCGCAGGCGTTGGCGTTGGCGAACACGACGTTCGCGTTGGCGTCGAGGAGCAGCACGCCGATCGGCAGCAGCTCCGCGAGCGTCCGCACCGCCGTCGCGGGCCGGTCACCCCACCAGTCCTCGGTGACGTCCTCGGGCACCTCCCGGGTGCGGACGACCATGCCCCCGATGTCGGGATCGTCGAAGCGGTTGAACGCGGCGATCTCGTAGCGGCCGTAGGTGCCGTCCCCGGTGCGCATGCGGACCACCTTCGAGCCGTACCAGCCGGGGCTGGTCGCGAAGGCGTGGAGACCGAGGTTCATCACCTCGAGCGCGTCGTCGGGGTGCATGTCGACGAGCGTGTGGAGGCCGAGCCCGATCCCCCGCCCGATCAGCCCGCCGGGCGGTGCCAGGTTGGCCCGCACCGTCCACTCCTCGTCGAGCACCATCAGCGACTCGGTCATGAAGGCCCGGAGCGCGTCGAGGAGCCGGAGGTCCACTCCGGTCGGCTCGTCGGTGTCACGCCGCGGGCCGACCCCCGTGCCCGCGGGTCGTTCCATGTCGGTTCCGGTCGGCCGGCGCACCGGCGACGTGAGGCCCGCGGCCCGACAGGGGCCGATCGACCCGGTGCGGCCGTCGCCGCCCTGGGGGACCCCCCAGACCCGGTCGGGGGCGATCCCCGAGGCCGCCCATCCCCTGCGCCGGGCAGCGTCGGGTCCATGCCCACCGCCACCGCCTCCACCACCGCGCCCTCGGTCGACCGGCTGGTCGACCTGACCCCGGCCCACCGCGATCGCACCGTCGACGCCGTCAGGGGGCTCTGCATCGTGGTGGTCGTGCTGTGGCACTGGGTGTTCTCGATCACCCACGTCACCGCCTCGGGTCGCCTGTCGATGCCGAACCCGATCGGCGACGTCCGCTTCGCGTGGCTGGCGACGTGGGTGCTCCAGGTGATGCCGGCCTTCTTCGTCGTCGGCGGGTTCGCCAACCTCGCGTCGTGGGAGGGCCACGAGCGCGACGGCGGCACCGCCCGCGGCTTCGTCGCCGGCCGGCTCGCGCGCCTGGGGCGGCCCGTGGCGACCATGGCGCTCGTGTGGGCGGTGATCGACATGGCGGGACAGGTCGGCTTCGGGGCCCCGAGCGTGCTGCGGTGGGGGCTGGTGGTGTTCGTGCCGCTGTGGTTCCTCGGTGCCTACGGCGCGGTGATCGCGGTCGCGCCGTGGACGATCCGGGCGCACCGGAGTAGGCCGGGCCCGACGTTCGCCGGTCTGCTCGCGGTGGTCGCCGGCGCCGACGCCCTTCGCTTCGCGACCGGGGACCACCGGTGGGGCCTCGTCACGACGGCCGCGGTGTGGGTCGGCGCCCACCAGCTCGGCTACCTGTGGCGCGACGGCACGATCGCCCGGTGGGGACGCCGCGGTCCGGTCCTCCTCGCGGCGGGCGGCGGGCTGGCGCTGGTCCTGCTCACCCAGGCCGGCCCGTACCCGGCGTCGATGGTCGCGGTGCGCGGCGAAGCGCTCGGCAACATGTTCCCGACCACCGCCGCGGTCGCCGCCCTCGCCGTCACCCAGCTCGGCCTGATCCTCCTCGTGCGGCCACGTCTCGAGCGGCTACTGGCCCGCCGGTCGGCATGGAAGGCGGTCGTCGTCGTCAACGCCACCGCCATGACCGTGTTCTGCTGGCACATGACGGCCCTCGTCGTGGTGATCGGGGCGGTGCGCGCCGTGGGCTTCGAGCTCCCCGCCCATCCCGACGCGACCTGGTGGGTGCTGCGCCCGGTGTGGCTGGTCCTGCCCGGAGTCGTCCTCCTCGGCCTGGTCAAGGCGTTCGTCCGCTTCGAGCGGCCCTCCCGCCGCTGAGGGGGCCTTCCGTGGGCCGGAGCGGTCGGTCACACTGTCGCCATGGCCCGGAAGCTGCTCCTCACGCTCGCGGTCGTCGTCCTGGCGGTGATCGGGGCCGGCGTGTACTGGTTCGTCATCCGCGACGACTCGGTCGAGAAGAAGACGACCGATTGCGACCCCGAGCCCTGCGAGGTGACCCTCGATTCGGTCGACGGCACGTGGAGCGTCGTGCCCGCCGAGAGCGAGGGCACGCTCGTGATCACCGAGGAGATCGGCAGCGTCCTCGACCACCAGGCCGAGGGCCGCACCGGCGACATCACCGGCACGCTGGAGGTCGACGGCGACACGGTGACCGCGGCCGACCTGGCGATCGACCTGACCGGCCTGGAGTTCGTCGACCAGCCCGGCGGCGGGTTCGACGTCGCCAACCGGGCGAACGCCATGGGCAACACGGGCCTCCAGACCTCCCAGTTCCCGGAGGCGACGTTCACGCTCACCGAGCCCCTGGTGCTCGACGGCGACCTGACCGAGGGCGACACCGCCACCGCCGACGCGACCGGCGACCTGACCCTCCACGGCGTGACCCGGTCGATCACGTTCCCGGTCGAGGCCACCGCCGACGGCGAGCAGGTGCGCGTGTCACCGGCCGACTTCATCCCGATCGTGCTCGCCGACCACGACATCACGGTCCAGACGCCGCCGATGGTCGCCCGCGTCGCCGACGAGGGCGGCTTCGACTTCCTGCTCGTGCTCGAACGGGCCGCCTGATCAGCCGACCGGCGCGCCGTCCCGGGTGCGCCGGGCCCGCCAGTCGGCCTCCTCCTCGCCGAGCGGCGTGTTGGGACCGCCGGCGACGAACGGCCACAGCTCCTCGGAGATGCCGCGCCAATCCGCGGTGGCGTTCAGCTCGCCGAGGATCGCGTACAGCCCGAGGTTGATGCGCTGGATGATCACGAACGACGGTGGCACGTTCGTCGCCTTCAGCAGGTCGCCGTCGGGCCCGGACTGGTCGAAGATCTGGCGCACGGTCGCGCTGGCGTACTCGGGCGTGATCGTGGTGGGACCCCGCTCGTCGACGAGCGCGTAGAAGTGCGCGAAGTAGGACATCACCTGGTCGTCGGTGAACGGCGCGCCCGCCCGGAGCAGGCCGATCCGCTCGATCAGGGCCCGGAACCGGGCGGGGTCGCGACGGAACGAGACCTCCTCGACCATCGAGCTGAAGTCGGCCAGCTCGCCCTCGGTGAAGTGCTTGACCAGGCCGAAGTCGAGGAACGTGACCCGCCCGTCGGCTCCGAAGAGGTAGTTGCCGGGGTGCGGGTCGCCGTTGAACATCCGGAGGCCGTAGAGGCTGCGGAACACGAAGCGGTAGATGATCTCGCCGGCCCGGTCGCGGGTGGCCTGGTCCGACGCCACGATCGTCTCGAACGGCTCGCCGACCGCCAGCTCGGAGGTCAGCACCCGGTCGGTCGACAGCTCGGGCACGACGTCGGGCACGTGGATGAACGGGTGGCCGCGGAACGCGTCGGCGAAGGCGGCCTGGTTGCGGGCCTCCAGGCCGTAGTCGAGCTCCTCGGCGAGGCGGGACTTGAGCTCCTCGATCAGCGGTCCCGGCTCGAGGCCCGGGTAGACGGCACCCATCGACGTGAACAGCAGCCCGACGCTCGACAGGTCGGACCGGATCGCGGCGTCGATCCCGGGGTACTGGACCTTCACCGCCACCGCCCGCTCGTCGTGGGTGAGCGCCCGGTGCACCTGGCCGATCGACGCCGACGCGATCGGCACCGGGTCCCACTCGGCGAAGAGCCGGTCCGGCGGCTGCCCCAGCTCCCGCTCGATCGCCTGGGCCGCCAGCTCCCCCGACATGGGCGGCGCGTCGCTGCGGAGCTGCGAGAGGGCCTCCCGCACCGGCTCGGGCAGGCCCTGGTCGAGGTACGACGCCATCTGACCGAGCTTCATCATCGCCCCCTTCATGTTGCCGAGGGTGGCGACGACGTCGTCGGCGGTGCGGAGCTGGAACTCCTGCTCGAGGGCCTCGCGACGCTCGGCGTCGGCGAACGTGCGCCGGGCGACGTGCGCGGCGTACCGACCCGCCGAGCGGGCCCCGACCGCACCGATCCGCGCGTTGCGCGACAGCGTGGACGACCCGGTGACGACCGGCGCGTCACCGGCCCGGTCACGCCGGCGGCGGGCGACGGCCACCGCGGCGACGCCGGCCACGACGACGGCGGCGGCGAGGGGCAGGCGCGGACGGGACAAGGCGGAACCTCCGGGACGGGAGCCCCGGAACCCTAGGGCGCCCGCCCATGCACGAACGGGGTCGGAGGAAGACCGTCGCGCGGGCCCCGGGGTGGGGTGCCCGGGCGACGGGACAGGGGTCGGGACCGGCGGTAGCGTGCGGGCGGGCAAGGAGGCTCCGATGTCCGCCAACCGACTCCCCGTCCGCAACGCGCGCCGAGGGCTCCTCGTCGTGATGGCCGTGATGGCCGCGCTGCTCGCCCCCGGTGCGGTGGCCGGCGCGCAGGAGACCGCCGTCCCGACGCTGGGCGCGGTGCTCGACGGCGAGGTCGCCGGCCTGTCCGCCACCGCCACCACCGCGTTCGCCGGAGAGGACCCCTCCCGTCCCGCGATGGAGGTCGAGATCCAGCTGACCAACCCCGGCGACACGTCGGTGCCGGTCGCGGTGCCGTTCGGGATGCTCCTCGCCACCGACGACGAGGCCGACCAGACCACCGGGGTGCTCGGCCCCACCGACGATCCGACGCTCGCCGAGGTGGCCGCCTCCGGGGGCACGCCCGAGATCACCGCCGCCCCCGGTACGACCTACGTGATGCTCACCGTGTACTGCGCCGAGCTCGACGACGGCGCCCCCTACGAGCCGACGCCGATGCACTACGCGGGCATGGCCGCCGAACCGCTGCCGGCCGTGCTGCGCAACATCGCCGCCCAGCAGCCCGACGACTGGGTGGGCCAGGAGGCGGTGTGGTGGGTCACCGACGACCCCACCTACCCCCCGCCCGCCGACATCGCCCCCCTGCTCGAGGGCGTCGACGCCGAGGCCTTCGCCTCCGACCCGCACCAGGTCGTCCCCGACTCGGCGTACGCGCCGGGGTGGAGCCGGGCGGGCGTCGTCGACGAGGCCTTCGACGGCGGCACCCAGAGCCGCGCCCCGGCGATCCCGGGGTCGTCGAGCGGCTCCTGGCTGTTCTGGCTCCTCGCCGCCGGTGCCGTGCTCGGCACGATCGCGATCGTCGCCGCCGCCCGCCGCGGCGGCCGCCGCCCCGACGCCGCCCGGGTGATCGTCCCGCCCCGACCCGGCTGGTACCCCGACCCCGGCGGCTCGTCGTCGTACCGCTTCTGGGACGGCGCCCGCTGGCGCTGACGTCCCCGCCGCCGCCTCAGCTGCGCACCAGGCGGGCGATGGCGGCGGTCGCCTCGCCCATGATCCGCTCGGCCTCGGCCGGGTCGGCGCCACGGGCGGCGTCGGCGACGCAGTGCCGGATGTGCTGGTCGAGGAGACCCACCGCGACGCTGTCGAGCGCGGACGACACCGCGCTGATCTGGGTCAGCACGTCGATGCAGTAGGTGTCCTCGTCGACGAGACGCTGCAGCCCCCGCACCTGTCCCTCGATGCGCCGGAGCCGGCGGGACAGGTCCTCCTTGTCCATCGAGTATCCGGCCATCGTCGTCACCTCCGTCCTCCACGATACCCCCAGGGGGTACCGAATCGACGTCGCCTCGGGAAACCCGGGACGCGGCGCACCACCGCACCGGGCGGTGGCACACCGAGGTTCCCGCCGGAACCGGCCGGCCCGGGCGGGGAGGGGGGCGCCGCTCGAGCCGGGTTCGGGGTGGCCCTCCGGTTACCCATCCGTCCGGGCCGGAAAACCCGGATCGGACCCACTTCCAACGATCGTTTGCCTTGACCGAACGTTCGTTGAGGGCCACGATGGCGGCCATGCTCTCGACCCGCCACGTCGACATCCTCGATCCCGCCCTCTACGACGACCCGTGGGACACCTACCGGTGGCTCCGCGACGAGGCGCCGCTGTACCGCGACGAGCCCAACAACCTCTGGGTGGTCAGCCGGTACGCCGACGTCTTCGAGGTGTCGCGACGCTCCGACCTGTGGTCGGCCGCCCAGGGCGTGCGCCCCAAGGTCGCCGCCGACATGTCGCTGATCGCGCTCGACGACCCCGAGCACACGCGCCAGCGACGGCTGATCAATCGGGGGTTCACCCCCCGCCGGGTGCGCGAGATCGCCCCCCACATCCGCGACCTGTCCAACCGCATCCTCGACCAGATCGCCGAACGGGACGAGTTCGACTTCGTCGAGGAGATGGCCGCCCACGTCCCGCTGATCATCATCTGCGAGATGATGGGCCTCGACCCCGAGACCCGCGACCGCATGTACCGCTGGTCCGACGCCATGATGGCGGGGGACGGGCACGAGGGCGACGACCCGGAGCTGCACGCCGCGGCCGTCGCGTTCGGCGAGTTCGCCGAGGTGTGCCTCCAGCTGATCCCCGAACGGCGTGAGCAGGCGACCGACGACATCATCGGCATCCTCACCCGCGCCTTCGACGAGGGCGGGCTCGAGAAGGAGACCAAGTCCGGCGACTCCGAGCTGTACGGCGAGGGCACCCTCCAGGACGACGAGCTGCTGATGTTCCTCGCTCTGCTGCTGGTCGCCGGCAACGAGACCACCCGCAACGCCATCTCCGGCGGTCTGGTCGCGCTCAGCCGCTACCCCGAGGAGCGCGACAAGCTGCTCGCGAACCCCGACCTCATCGACAGCGCGGTCGACGAGATCATCCGCTGGACCACGCCGGTGATGACGTTCATGCGCACCTGCATCGAGCCCCACGAGATGCACGGCCAGCGCATCGAGGTCGGCGACCGGGTGCTGATGCTGTACCAGTCGGCCAACCGCGACGAGCGGGCCTTCGACGACCCCGACGAGTTCCGGGTCGACCGCTCCCCCAACAACCACCTCGCCTTCGGCGCCGGCACCCACTACTGCCTCGGCGCCAACCTGGCCCGGCTCGAGGTCAAGGTCGTGTTCGAGGAGATGCTGGCCCGCTTCCCACAGGTCCGGGCGGTCGAGCCCTACAAGATCCAGCGCAACCGCTCGACGCTCGTCGTCGGCATCGAGCACCTGCCCGCCGTGTTCACGCCCGTCTCGCGACTCGACTGATCGTGGCCGACGCCGCCACGGCCGCTCCCGCGCCGGTCCAGGGCCAGCGCGAGCGCATCCTCGACATCGCCCTCGGACTGATGGCCGAGCGCGGCGCGTCGGGCACGAGCATGCGCGCCCTCGCCGACGCGTGCGGCCTCAACGTCGCCGCGCTCTACCACTACTTCCCGTCGAAGGACGCGCTGCTCCGGGCGGTCATCGAGGAGCGCCGGTACGGCGCCCAGCTCCAGAGCCTGCCGATCCCCGACCTGCGCCTTCCGCCCGAGGAGCGCGTCGCCGCCCTGGTGGTCGAGATGTGGGACGGGGCGATGGCCGAGGCCCCGATCTGGCGACTGCTGCTGAGCGAGGCGCTGCACGGCGACGACACCGCTCGCGACGTCGGCGACGACCTGCGCCGCACGCTCGAGGGTGGCCTGGCCGAGGCGCTCCCCCGGCTCGTGCCCGAGCTGGCGATCGACCTCGACGTGGCCACCCGCCTCGTCGCCGCCACGCTGCTCGCCCTGCTGGTCGAGAGCAGCCTGGTGTCGGCCGACGAGGTGGCGGCCCGGGCCCGGACCCGCGCCCGCGACGTGGCCCGGGTGCTGGTCGCCGGGGCCTGACCGGGACCGAGCCGGGCCGCATGGCCCGGAGCTCAGGGCCCCCCGTAGCCTGATGGGATGGCCCCGTCGGACACGCGCGACCCCGCTGCGCCGGAGAACACCGCCGACGCCGCGGGCCCGAGCGACGACGCCGCGGGTGACGGCGCCCCCCGGAGCCGCCCCACCGGCCTGACCGCCGTGCGCTCCCTGGGATGGCGCACCCTCGCGCTCTGCGTCGGGGTCGCCCTCCTCGCCGCCGCGGTCACGTTCGTCGCGGTGCTGTCGGTCGTCGGTGGCGACGACGGAGACGCGGACGAGCGGCCCCGGGCCACGCTCGAGGCGGCCGAGCGGGCCCCCGACGTCGTGCTGGAGCGCTTCGACGGCGAACCGCTCCGCCTCTCCGACTATCGGGGCCAGCCGCTGGTCGTGAACTTCTGGGGCTCGTGGTGCGTGCCCTGCGTCGAGGAGATGCCCGACCTCCAGCGGGTCCACCAGGCGCTGGGCGATCGGGTGGCGTTCCTCGGCGTGAACGTGCGCGACACCCCCGAGGCGGCCGACGCCATGGTGGAGCGAACCGGTGTCACCTACGACCTCGCGCGCGACCCCGACGGCGAGCTGGGCCGGGCGCTCGACGTCGCCAACTGGCCGACGACCGTGTTGATCGATTCCGACGGAACCGTCGTGGAGGTCTGGCGGAGCGAGATCTCCGCCGAGCGCCTGTGCGACAAGGTGAACCAGGGCCTGCTCCAGGGCCAGCTCACCGAGTGCGTGTGACCGATGGGTGACGCCCGCTGGGCCGTGGCGTTCACGGCCGGGATGCTCGCGACGGTCAACCCCTGCGCGCTGCCGATGCTGCCCGCCTACCTCGGCTGGTTCATCAGCGGCGACTCCGAGGACCAGCCCACCGGTGCCGCGGTCGCCCGGGCGGTCGCCGTCGGCCTGTCGGTCGCGGTCGGCTTCGTCGCCGTGTTCGGCCTGCTCGGCCTGCTCGCCACCGCGGCGTCGGCCCAGGTCGAGGCGGTCACGCCCTGGGTGACGCCGGTCGTCGGTCTCGTGCTCGCCGGGCTCGGGGTCGCCCTGCTCACCGGTCGGCGCGTCTCGCTGCCGGTTCCCCGGGTCGACGGCCGCGTCGGCGGGAGGGGCCTCGCGGCCATGGTCGCGTACGGCGCGTCGTACGCGGTCGTGTCCGTGTCGTGTGCGCTGGGCGTGTTCCTCGTGCACGTGAGCACCACGTTCGGCCGGAGCTGGGCGGTCGGGCTCACCCAGCTCGCCGCGTTCGCCGCCGGGTTCTCGCTCGTGCTGGTCGCCCTGTCGGTGTCGGTCGCCCTCGCGCGGGGCTCGATGGTGCACCTCGCCCGCCGGGCCTCCGCGGTCGCCGGGCGGGTGTCGGGTGCCCTGCTCGTGCTCACCGGCGCCTACCTCGTCTGGTACGGCCTGCACGAGCTCGACCTGCGCTACCGCGACGGCGACGCCTCCGATCCGATCGTCGGCCGGGTCACCGGGTGGTCCGGCGAGATCTCGCGGGCGGTGCAGGACGTCGGCGGCGTCGAGGTCGGCCTGGTGCTGGCCCTGGTGGTGGCCACCATCGCCCTGGTCGTCATCCTCCGCGGGGGGCAGTCCCGCTCCACCCCCTGATTCGCCCTACGGCATGAGGCGCTGGAGGTCCCAGCCGTCGCCGGCGCGGGTGTAGAGGAAGCGGTCGTGGAGCCG
>JAAYBP010000442.1 GCA_012730075.1 Acidimicrobiales bacterium
ACACCGACGCCGAGGTGCGCGAGCACGCGGCCGACGCCCTCGGCCACCTGGGCGAGGAGGCCGCCACGGCGTCCGAGGCCCTGGCCACGCTGGCCACCGACGAGGTGGACGCCGTGCGCCTGGCCGCGGTCTCCGCGCTCGGCCAGCTCGGCGAGGCCGCCGGCCCCGCCCTCGAGCGGCTGGCGGCCTCCGGCGACCCGATCGTCGCAGCCGTCGCGAGGCGGTTCCTGGGCTGATCCCCGGTCGCACCACCATGAGGCGCCCCGTACCCCCACCGGGTACGGGGCGCTTCGTTCACCGGCGCCCGAGCGGGGAGTCCTCCCCTGTGGATCGCGGTCGGCGGCCGCGGCGCAGCTGTTAGCGTGGACGGGCCACCACCCCCACCGACGAGGTTCCCCCATGACCGACCCGCTCCACGGCACCGCCGAGGACGTCCGCTTCGACCACGTCGCGTCCGCCGACCTGGCGCGCACCTGCCGCAACGCCGCGACCTCCATCGAGGACCAGGCCGGCTCGCGCGCCTCGTGGGTCCAGCACGGGCTGGTCGACTTCGCCGGCTACTACTCCCAGGTGTTCAGCGAGAACGGGCACATCCAGGCGGCTGACGCGGGTGGGCTGGTCATCGCCCTGCGCAACGTGGCGACGGCAGCCGAGTACCTCGCCGGGTCGGCGACCAAGGAGCAGGAGCGCCGCGAGACCGCCCGGGCGTGGAAGCACCGCCGCGACAACCGCAACGCCCTCGACCACATCCACGACTTCTTCATGGGCGAGGAGGACCCGCCCTTCGGGCCGCCCGACCCGCCCGAGCCGCAGTACCCGCCGATCCCGGCCGTCGCGCCGCGCACCGCCCCGACCTCGGGGTCGTCCTCGAGCGGCACCTCGTCGGCCCGCCCCGGCCACCTGCGCACGTTCGCCGACAACTCCGAGGGCGCCAACGACTCGCTGTCGAGCTACACCACCTCCCTGCGCACGGCGCTGGACGCCTTCACCTCCGGCTGCGGGTGGGGCACCCTGTCGGCCGAGGGCGTCCTGACCGCGTTCGGCTCCTACCTGACCGCCAACGGCAACGACGTCACGTGGGCCCGCACCGTGGCCGCCGCCTTCGAGGAGGCGGGCGACGGCAGCATCGTGACGCTGTCCAACGCGAGCATCACCGCCGCGCTGCAGGCCGGCGGCGTCAGCGCCGAGCGCACCCCCCTCGAGATCGAGCCCCCGCAGGCCTTCGGCGCCCCGCCGACCACCGGCTACTCCGACGACCCGGTGAACACGGCGACGGGCAACTTCCTCGAGCCCGAGGCCGACCTCACGTTCCCGGGCGCGGCGTCGTCCCTGCGCCTCACCCGCATGTACAACGCGATGGACGACTCGACCGGCGCGTTCGGCCCCGGCTGGTCATCGTGGACCGAGGCCGGCCTCGTCTTCGACGACGACGCCGCGTGGTGGGTGCTCGCCGACGGCCGGCGCGTGCTGTTCCCGCGCCAGGGCTCCGGCTGGGCGCGCGCGACCACCGAGGCGTACTGGCTGGACGCCGCGGCCGACGGCCACGTCGTCACCGACAACCGGGGCGGCCGGTGGCGCTTCGACAACGCCGGACGCCTGGTCGAGACGGCGCGCGGCGCCGGCACCGCCGTCACCCTGGAGTGGTCGGGCACCCGCCTGGCCGCGATGGTCCACGAGCGCGGGCGCCGCATCGACCTCGACTGGGCCGACGACCGGGTCGTGCGCGCGGCGTCCGACGACGGCCGGCAGGTCACCTACGACTACGACGACGCGGGCCGCCTGGTCGCCGTCACCTCCCCCGGCGGCACCCGCCGCTACGCCTGGAACGACGCCGGCCTCATCGCGACCGTGACCGACGCCGACGGCGTGGTCGAGGTCGACAACACCTACGACGAGCACGGCCGCGTGGTCGCGCAGGTCTCCCGGTTCGGGCGCACCTCGCGCTACTCCTACCTGCCCGGCCGGGTGACGGTCGTCTCCGACCCCGACGGAACCCGCGCGAACACGTGGCTGCACGACGCGAAGGGCCGCCTCGTGGGGGTCGTGGACGCCCTCGGCCACCGCCAGTCGATGGCCTACGACGGCCACGGGCACCTCGTGATGGTGACCGCCCGCGACGGGTCGTTGACCGTCGCCGAGCACGACGAGCGCGGGCGGGAGGTCACCCGAGCGCTGCCGTCGGGCGCGCGCGTCGAGACCCGCTGGGACGAGCTCGACCGCGTCACCGAGGTCGCCGTCGTGTCCGGCGACCAGCGGGCGACCACCCGCTACGAGTACGCCGGCGACGACCGCAACCCCAGCACCTGGGTCGACCCCGAGGGCGGCACGACCCGCCTGGCGTGGGCCGGCAACCTCCTCACCTCGGTCACCGACCCGACCGGCGTGCGGCTGGAGTTCACCCACGACGCCCGGGGCGACCTGGTCGCGGTGACCGACGCTGACGGCGCGACCGCCCGCATCGAGCGCGACGCCCTCGGCCTGCCCACGGCCGCGGTCACTCCCGAGGGGCACCGCACCACCTTCGCCCACGACGAGCGGGGCGTCCTCGCCTCCCGCACCGACCCCGACGGCGGCACCTGGCGCTTCGAGCACACGGCGGGCGGGCGCCTCGTCGCGACCGTCGACCCGCTCGGCCACCGCACCGAGCGCACCCTCAGCCAGCACGGCGAGGCCACCGCGGTCACCGACGCCCTGGGCCTGACGACCGCCCGCACCCTCGACGACCTCGGGCTCATCAGCGCCCTCACCCTGCCCGACGGGAGCCGCTGGGAGTACGCCCACGACGCGCTCTCCCGCCTGGTCGCCACCACCGACCCCGAGGGCAACACGTGGCGCGCCGAGTTCGACGAGCAGGGGCTCCCCACGGCGCTCATCGACCCGACCGGCCGCGCGATGCGGGCCACGGCGTCCGGGTCGACGCTGACCGTCGGCCCCGACGGTGTCGACGGCTCCACGTCGGTCACGACCGACCAGCTCGGCCGCATCGTCTCCACGCAGGCCCCCGACGGCGGCCACCGGCTGACCCGGTACGACCGCTGCGGCCGGCCCGTCGAGTTCGTCGACCCCACCGGTGGCGTCACCGCGCTGCGCCGCGACGCCGCCGGGCGGGTGCTGCAGCTGACCCGACCCGACGGCTCCACGACGACGTACGCCTACGACCGCTGCGGCCGACTGTCCACGCTCACCGACGCCGCCGGCTCGACGTGGCGCTTCGCCTACGACAAGGCCGGACGCCTCGCGGTCGAGACCGACCCCACCGGCGCCGACACCCGCCTGGAGTGGGACGCCTGCGGTCGCCTCGCCGCCCGCACCGCCCCCGGCCACGGCCGCACGGCCTGGGAGTACGACCTCGCCGGACGCGTGGTCGCGATCAGGGACGCCCGGTTCGGCCGCCGCCGCTTCACGTGGGACGCCGCGGGTCGCGTCACCGCGGTCACCGACGCGCTGGGCCGCACCACGACGCACACCTACGACGCGCTCGGCCGGGTCGTCGCCACGACCGACCCGCTCGGCCACATCACCCACCGGTCATGGACGCCCCTGGGCCGGCTCGCCTCCCAGACCGACGCCCTCGGCCGCGAACTGACGGCGGGCTACGACGGCGCCGGGCGCCAGCTGTGGCAGCGCAACGCCACCGGGGAGCACCTGGCCTGGACCCACGACGCCGCCGGGCGCCCCGAGTCCGCGTCGGTCGACGGGCGCACCGTGGCCGCCTTCGTCCGCGACCCGGCGACGCGCACGGTGACGGTGTTCGACCGCACGGACCCCGACCGGGAGGTGACGCACATCCTGGTGTGGGACGCCGCCGGCCACCTCGTCGAGCGCACGCGCGACGGGCGCGGCGTCCGGTGGACGCGGGACGCCCTCGGCCGCGTCACCGCCCTGACCACCCCGGCCGGCACCACCCACATCGAGCGGGACGCCCTCGGTCGCCCGGTCGCCATTGATGCCCCGCACGCGGGGCGCGTGCAGGTCGACCACGACGCGGCCGGCCGGCTGGTCGGCACCCGCACCCCCGCGGGCGAGCAGACCTGGCGCTGGGCCGACGGCCACGTGGTCGCGCACACCCTGCGCTCCGGTGCCGGCACCGCCACCACCACGGTGACCCGCGACGCCGACGGGCGCATCACCGCCCTCGACCGCGACGGGGACACGACCGCCTTCGAGCACGACGCCGCCGGGCAGCTCCTCGCCGCCCGCTCTACGAGGCACGAGCGCACCTGGGTGTGGGACGCGGCCGGGCGGCTGGCGTCCGAGACCGCTGACGGGGCCACGGTCGAGCACGAGCACGACGCCGCGGGCCAGCTGCTGGCCACGCGCTCGAGCGCCGGCGAGACCCGGTACACCCACGACGCCGCCGGACGCCGCACCGGCCAGCACGGCCCCGACGGCGACCTCCGGCTGACGTGGAGCGCCCTCGGCTGGCTCACCGGCATCACCGGCCCGGCCGGCGCCACCCGGGTGCACGTGGACGCCCTCGGCGAGCTCGCCCGCCTCGACGACGCCGAGCTGTTCTGGGACACCCCCTCCCCCACCCCGCACCCCGTCGCCGTCGGCGACCGCCCGGTCACGGTGGCGCCGGGCGCGACCGCGGTCGGCGACGACTGGCTGGCCGCGGGCTGGCGTCCCGGGCGCGGCACGGGCAGCGACCCGTGGGCGGCGCTGCTCGGCCCGGCGGTCGGCGGCGGCACTGCTCTCGGCCCGGTCGGCCTGCTGGCCGTCGACGGGCTGGAGTGGCTCGGCGCCCGGCCGTACGACCCGGCCACGCGGTCGTTCCTGGCCGTCGACCCGCGCGACCCGGTGCCGGGCAGCGCGTGGGCGTCCAACCCGTACTCGTACGCGGGCAACGACCCGCTGCACGCGCTCGACCCGCTGGGCCTCTCGCCGGTCTCGGACGCCGACCTGCAGGCGTACGCGGCCGCCAACGGCGCCGGCTTCTTCGCCGCTGCCGGGGAGTGGCTGTCGGACAACTGGCAGGGCGCCCTCATGGTCGTCGCCGGAGCGGCCCTCATGTTCACCCCGCTCGGGCCGACCCTGGGCGTCGGCCTCATCAGCGCGGGCGGCAACGCCATCATCCAGCAGGCGACGACCGGCGAGGTGAACTGGGGCCAGGTCGCCCTGTCCGGCGTGCTCGGCGCCGCGGGCGGCGGGTTCGCCAGCTGGGCGAGCGCGGCGTCCACGGGCGGCACCGCGGCCCTGCGCACCGCCGTGCTCGTCAACGGCGGGGTGGGCGGCGCCAGCGGTGGCATCTCCTATGCGGTGACCACCGACAACTTCACCTGGCAGGGGCTCGCCGCCTCCGTCTCCGGCGGGATCGTCGCCGGCAGCGTCGGCGGCGCCGCGGGTCCGGCGGGCGGCACGATCGCCCGCACGGTGTTCGGGCAGTCCTCGACCGGGGCGCTGGCCATCGGCACGTCTGCCGTGATCAACGGCATGGGCAGCTCGGCGGGCAACCTCACCAGCCAGATGATCGCCAACCCGGGCGAACCCATCAACTGGGCGTCGGTGGGCGTGAGCGGTGCCTTCAGCACCACCACCAGCGTGGTGACCTCGCAGAGCTGGTACCCGGTCGGGCAGTCGACGGGCACGAGCACGCTCAGCCAGATGTCCTACTTCGGCACCCGCACCCCGCAGGGACTGGTGAACTTCGGCGCCCCCAACACCCAGGCCATCTGGGGCGGCGTCTCCTCGGGCACCGTGATCGGCATCGCCGAGAACCCGCTGCAGGACCTGGTGACGCCGTGACGCGGCCGCGCACCACCCGTGCCCAGCGCGACGCATACCAGCGGCGGGTCCTCAGCCTCGTGGTGG
>JAAYBP010000443.1 GCA_012730075.1 Acidimicrobiales bacterium
GGCCATCAGCGCGTCGGGCCAGGTGGTGGCGTACAGCTCGAACGCGTCGAACCTGGTGGACGACGACACCAACGGCGAATGGGACGTGTTCGTCTACGACCGGGAGACCGGCGAGACCACCCGCGTCTCGGTCGCCACCGACGGAACGCAGGGGAACGGCGAGAGCAGCGGCGAGGTGGCGATCAGCGGCAACGGGCGGGTCGTCGCCTTCTGGTCGTTCGCGACCAACCTGGTGGACGGCGACACGAACGGGATCCGTGATGTCTTCGTGCACGACCGCCTGTTGGGCACCACCGTCCGCGCCTCGGTCTCGTCGAGCGGTGCGCAGGCCAACTTCGCCGGCTCGTCGAGCCCGCCGGCCCTGAGCAGCGAGGGACACCAGGTCGTGTTCCAGTCGGCGGCCACGAACCTGGTACCCAACGACACCAACGCCCGGGAGGACATCTTCGTGCACGACCTCCTCACGTCGACGACCACCCGCGTCTCGGTCCCCACCGGCGGAGGCCAGGCGAACTCGGACTCCCACATGCCGGCCATCAGCGGGGACGGCACCAATGTCGCGTTCCTCTCGAACGCGACGAACCTGGTCTCCTTCGACTCCAACCTGATGGGCGACATCTTCGTGCACGACCGGGTGGGAGGGACGACGGTCCGCGTGTCGGTCAGCTCGAGCGGAGCGCAGGCGAACGGCTCCTCCTACTACCCGACGATCAGCTACGACGGCCGCTACGTCGCGTACTACACCTCGGCGACGAACATCCCGTTCAACAACGCCGGCAGGGGCATCATCCACTTCGACCGGTTGGAGAGCACGATCGTGAAGCTCGGGGGCGGCAACCCGACCGCACCGGTGATCAGTGCCGACGGCCGTCACGTCACCTGGCCCACCGGCGGCCAGGTGGTCGTGCGCGACACCACCGGCTGACCCCGGACCAACCTCCTCCTCCCGTCGAGCGGGGGACCGGGAGGAAGGGCGATGGCCGCGGTCCCCGCGGCCAGTACGCCCACCGGCGCGCCGGCCCGGAGTGATGCCCGGGCCGGCGCGGCGGGCCGGTGTGACGCCCGGGGCCGATCCCCTGTGGCCCCAGGCGTCCCCCGGTGAGCACCGGAGGCGCGTGCCTACCCTGGGCGTGACCATGCAGGCACCGTCCGTCTTCGCCCACGCCGAGCAGGAGGGGTTCGAGCAGGTCGCGTTCTGCCACCACGCCCCGTCGGGGCTGCGGGCGATCGTCGCCGTCCACTCGACCGCGCTCGGCCCGGCCGTCGGCGGCACCCGGTTCCTGCCCTACGCCACCGAGGCCGACGCCCTCGCCGACGTGTGCCGCCTCGCCCGCGGCATGACCTACAAGCACGCGGTGTCGGGTCTCGACGCCGGTGGTGGCAAGGCGGTGATCATCGGCGACCCGGCGACCACCCGCAGCGAGGCGCTGATCCGGGCCTACGCCCGGTTCATCGACGGGCTCGCGGGCCGCTACCTCACCGCCGAGGACGTCGGCACGACGCAGGCCGACATGGACCTCATCCGCCGCGAGACGCCGTACGTCACCGGCGTCAGCGAGTCCCTCGGCGGCTCGGGCGACCCGTCCCCCGCCACCGCGTGGGGCGTGCGGTGCGCGCTCGACGCCGTCGCCGAGCGGCTCTGGGGTACCGCCGACCTCGGCGGCCGCCACGTCGTCGTGTCGGGCGTCGGCAAGGTCGGCTCCGCCCTGGTCGACCACCTGATCGAGGCGGGGGCCCGGGTCACGATCGCCGACGTCTCCCCCGCCGCGATCGCCGCGGTCCGGGTGCGCCACCCCGACGTCACCGTCGTCGACCCGGCCGAGGCGCACCGCACCGAATGCGACGTGTTCAGCCCGTGTGCGCTCGGCGGGGTGCTGAGCGGGGTCACGATCCCGGAACTACGCTGCGCGGCAGTGTGCGGATCGGCCAACAACCAGCTCACCACGTCGACGGATGGGCAGGCGATCGTCGATCGGGGTGTGCTGTACGCGCCCGACTACGTCGTGAACGCCGGCGGAGTGATCAACATCGCCGAGGAACGACACCCGTCCGGCGCACCGTACGACCGCGACCGGGCCCACGCCCGGGTGGCGGGCATCGCCGACACGTTGCGCACCGTCCTCGCCCGCGCCGATGCCGACGGCATCCCGCCCGGCGAGGCCGCCGACCGCACCGCCGAGGACCGGCTCGCCGCGATCTCGGCGGTCGCCCGACTCCGAGGATCGCCCCGCCCCTCGGCCTGAACCACCGCACCGGAGGCACCCGATGGCCCGCACGATGCACGCTCCGCTCGGGGACGACCGCTCGACGCTGCACATCCCGGACCGCCACACCGCCCTGGGGCTGACCGAGGCCGACCTGCTCGGCATCTACCGCACGATCCTGCTGGCCCGCACGCTCGACCAGCGGATCTGGTCGCTCAACCGCATGGGCAAGGCCCCGTTCGTCGTGTCGTGCCAGGGCCACGAGGGCGCCCAGGTCGGCTCGGCGTGGGCGATCCGGGCCGGGCACGACGTGGTCCTCCCCTACTACCGCGACACCGGCGTCGTGCTGACGCTGGGGATGAGCGCCGAGGACGTGCTGCTCGGCGTGTTCGGCCGCGGCGACGACCCCTGCTCGGGCGGCCGCCAGATGCCGAACCACTGGAGCAGCGCGGCCCGCGGCATCGTCACCGGCTCGTCGCCGATCGCCACCCAGCTCCCCCACGCCACCGGCCTCGCCTACGCCGCCCGGCGGCGCGGCGACGACCAGGTCGCGGTGGCCTACTTCGGCGAGGGCGCCACGTCGAAGGGCGACTTCCACGAGGCGCTCAACTTCGCCGGCATCCACTCGCTGCCGTGCGTGTTCGTGTGCGAGAACAACGGCTACGCGATCTCGGTGCCGCTGACGAAGGAGAGCGCGGTCGACGACGTCGCCGACCGGGCCCACGCGTACGGCTTCGGCGGGGTCATCGTCGACGGCAACGACCCGCTCGACGTGTACGCCGCGACGCACCAGGCGATCCGTCGGGCCGGTGCCGGCGACGGGCCGACGCTGATCGAGTGCAAGACCTACCGCTTCCGGGCCCACACCTCCGACGACGACGACCGCACCTACCGCAGCCCCGACGAGGTCGAGGCGTGGCGGAAGAAGGACCCGCTGCGCCAGATCCGCCAGTACCTGATCGAGCAGCGGCTGCTGACCGAGGAGCGGGAGGACGAGATCACCGCCGAGGTCACCGCCGAGGTCGAGGAGGCCGCTGGGCGGGCCGAGGCCGCCGCCTTCCCCGATCCCGCCACCGCGGCGAGCCGGGTGTTCGCCCGCCCGCTGCGTCCGCTGCGCGGCGCGCCCGACGGGCTCGGCGACCAGCCGGTCGCGGTCGACGCCGAGAAGCCGCTCGACGACGCCGGACCCGCGACCGAACGCAACGTGATCGACACCGTGCGCCACGTCCAGCAACAGCTCCTCGCGGACGACCCGCGGGTGGTCGTGCTCGGTGAGGACGTCGGGCCCCGCGGCGGCGTGTTCCGGGCCACCGCCGGCCTGGCCGAGGAGTTCGGGTCCGCCCGCGTCCTCGACACGCCGCTCGCCGAGTCGTCGATCGTCGGCATCGGCATCGGCCTGGCGCTCGCCGGGCTCCGGCCGATCTGCGAGATCCAGTTCGCCGACTTCATCCACTCCGCCTACGACCAGATCGCGAGCGAGGCGGCGCGCATCCACTACCGCTCCGACGGCGACTACGCGGTGCCGCTGGTCATCCGGGCGCCGTGGGGCGGCGGGGTGCACGGCGCGCTGTACCACTCGCAGTCGATCGAGGCGACGTACGGCCACGTACCGGGCCTCAAGGTAGTGGCCCCGTCGACCCCGGCCGACGTGGCCGGACTGCTCCGCGAGGCGCTGGCCGACCCCGACCCGGTGCTGTTCCTCGAACACAAGAAGACCTACCGGCTCGTCAAGGGGCCGGTGCCCGACGACCCGACCTGGCGGGTCCCGATGGGCGTCGCCGCCGTGGCCCGGCCCGGCGGCGACGCCACGGTCGTCACCTACGGCCTCCACCGTCACCTCGCGGTCGAGGCCGCCGACCGGATCGCCGCTGAGGGGGTCGGCGACGTCGAGGTGATCGACCTGCGCACGATCGCCCCGCTCGACACCGACACCGTCCTCGACTCGGTGCGTCGCACCGGCCGGTGCCTGGTCATGCACGAGGACAACGTCAGCTTCGGCGTCGGCGCCGAGGTCGCCGCCGTGGTCGCCGAGGAGGCGTTCTACGACCTCGACGCGCCGGTCCGCCGCCTGGCCACCGCCGACGTCCCGGCGTTCCCGTTCGCGCCGCCGCTCGAGGACGCCCTGACCGTCGACGCCGACCGCATCGCCGCCGAGCTCCGCCACCTCCTCGCCCTCTGACGCTCCCTGGTCCGGCGCCGGATCGACCCGGTGCGACGGCGGATCGTGGAAGGATGGGCGCCATGCCGAAAGCGACCGTGACCCACGGCGACCACCAGGCCACCATCGAGGAGGGCCAACGGGTGCGGATCGGACGCAGCTCGGTGTGCGACGTGCAGGTCGGCTCCGGCGCCGACGGCGGCCCCGAGGACCTCGGTGTCAGCCGCACCGCCGCGACGGTGAGCATGCAGGACGGTCGGCTCTGGGTCCGCAACGACTCGGCCAGTCAGCCGGTCTACCTCGTGCCCGACACCGGCCCGACCCGGGTGCTGGAGAACCAGGACGAGATCGCGTCGCTGCCGATCGACCGGGTCACCGTGCAGCTCCGGGGCCGCATCCGCACCCACGACGTCCACGTCGAGCTCGAGACCTCCCCCCCGCTCGGCGACACCCGCCCGATCCCCACCGACGGCCCGGCCACCCAGTACCTGCTGGAGTTCACCAACGCCGAGCGCCGCATCCTCACCGCCCTGTGCGAGCCGCTGCTGACCGAGCGGGGCGACCAGGCCCGGCCGGCCTCCTACGCCCAGGCCGCCGAGCGCCTGTTCCTGTCCCGCAGCCGGGTCGAGAACTGCATCGCCGACCTCGTCAAGAAGTACGCCTCCGCCGGCGTGCCCGGTCTGGAGGGTCCCGAGGCGAAGGACAACCTCTGCCGCTACGCGGTCCGCTCCGGGTCGATCACCACCGCCGACCTCGAGCACATCCCCTGAGTTCCCCAAATCTCAATCCTCCTCCACCGATACGGGGGACCAGGATTGAGATTTCGAGTTCTAGGCGGTGGTCACAGCCGCGGCCGCGCCGGCGCGCGTTCCCGAGAGCTGGAGGGGACGGCAGGCCTCGCGGGCGATCTCGGCGAAGCGGAGGGCGACCGGGCTGAGCGTGCGGCCCGCCTTCCACGAGAGGCCGACGCGCCGGGGCGGGATCGGCGGCTCGGGGTCGTGGATCGCGACCGAGTCGTCGTCGACGTCGACCGCGAGCCGCGGCACGACCGCCGCCCCCAGCCCCGACCGGACGAGCGCGACGACGGCGAGGTTGTCGTCGGTGCGGAACACCCAGTCGAGGTCGCCGTCGACCACCCGGCGGAGGCCCTCCTCGATCTCGCGCTGGCAGCTCGTGAGCTGGTAGCCGACCAGCCCCCGGCCGACGAGGTCCTGGACCGGAAAGCACCCGGCGCGGAGATCGGACCGCGGCGTGACCACGACGAACGGGTCCTCGAACAGCACCTCGGTCTCGACGCCGGGCCAGTCGTCGTCGAGCGTGAACGCGAGGTCGAGCTCGCCCCGGACCAGGGCCCCGGGGAACGCCTCCTTGTCGTTGCTCTCGCGGAGGCGGATGTCGACGTCGGGGGACTCCTCCCGGAGCCGGCCGACGATCGTCGGCAGGATCGAGGTCGTCACGCTCTGGAACGTGCCGACGACGAGCGGCCCGGTCTCGCCCCGCACGAAGCGCTCGACCGCGGCGCCGGCGGCGTCGAGCCGCCCGAGCACGTCGTTGGCGTGCTCGAGCAGCAGCGAGCCGAGGGGCGTGAGCTCGACGGGGCGCGGGCCGCCCGGACGGTCGAACACCGGTGCTCCCAGCGCCCGTTCGAGGCCGGCGATCTGCTGGCTCACCGCCGACTGGGTGTATCCGAGCCGGGTGGCCGCCCGGCCGAACGTGCCCTCCTCGGCGACCGCCCGGAGGGCCACCAGGTGCTTGATCTCGACGTCCCTGAGCCTCGACATGACCATCAGCGTACGTGATCACGATGAGAAGGGAACATCGCTAGCCGTAAACCTCGATCCGGCGTACAAAGGACCCATGGACACCGACATCGACCTCGACCGGCTGTCCCACCACCTCGCCGAGCACGGGGTGCAGGGCAGCGAAACCCTCCTCGCCCGCGTCGTGCGCGCCGGCCGCGCCACCGGCGCCTCGCCCGTGGCCGTCTCCGTGCTCGCCGACCGTTGCGAGCCCGACGCGGTGCGGGTGCGAGCCTTCCTCCGGGTGGCCCGCCACCTGCTGATGCTCCCGCCTCCCGCCGACACCCCGGTGGCCGCCTGAGCCACGGGTGGTGCGACCGGCCGCGACACTCGTCGAGGTCACCCTTCCGGGCCTCGCGGGTGTCGGGCCGACGGCGCCGCGCCTAATCTGACGACCCGTCAGATTTCGGCACCGCGCCCGGAGGCCCTCCATGCTCGACCACCTGATCACCGGCGGCACCGTCGTCGACGGCACCGGTGCCCCCGCCCGCCCCGCCGACATCGGCATCCGCGACGGGCGGATCGTCGCCGTGGCCGAACCGGGCACGATCACCGAGGACGCGGCCGAGACGCTCGACGCCACCGGGCTGGTGGTCGCCCCCGGCGTCATCGACCCCCACACCCACTACGACGCCCAGATCTTCTGGGATCCCCACGTCTCGCCGTCGAACGTCCACGGCGTCACCAGCGTGATCAGCGGCAACTGCGGGTTCACCCTCGCCCCGCTGCGCGCCGAGGACGCCGCCTACACACGGGAGATGATGGCCAGCGTCGA
>JAAYBP010000069.1 GCA_012730075.1 Acidimicrobiales bacterium
CCGTCGGGGATGCGCCCCTCGTCGATGGCCCGCTGGAGCGGCGCGGCGGCGTCGCGGGCGGCGATCGCCTCGCCCTTGCGCATCCCGGGCGCGAAGCGCTCCTCGGTGGCGGCGAAGCGGATCAGGGTGAACAGGTCCGGGTGGGCGGCCATCCACTCCATGCCGGCCCGGATGCCCACCGCCATCTGCTCGACCGGGTCCTCGACACCGGCGATCGCGTCGCGCTGGTGGCGGCGTCGGTCCTGCTGGCCGGTGCGCAGGATCTCGACCAGCAGCGCCTCCTTGGAGGCGAAGTACCAGTAGAAGACGCCCTTGCCGACCCCGCAGGCGTCGACGACGTCGGCCACCGACGTCGGGTGGTAGCCCTTCTCGGCGAACAGCCGGGTGGACACGTCGAGGATCTGCCGGCGGCGCTCCTCGCCCCGGGCGGTCAGGCGACGGTCGTCCATGGCCCGCCACGCTACCGGCTTGACCGTGTGGTCAAGAGGATTCTTGGTCGAGAAGCCGCACGGAGGTCGCCCGGACGAAACATCCGGTTCACACGCCCCGCGTAGGTTCGTCGCCATGCAGAGCTACGTGGTGCGCGTCTGGCTGCCCGACCGACCCGGTGCCCTCGGCGCCGTGGCCAGCCGGATCGGGGCGGTGCGGGGCGATGTGATCGGCATCGACATCCTCGAGACCGGCGACGGGGTGGCGGTCGACGAGCTGCTGGTGCGCATCCCCCAGGACTCGCCGGTCGCCCTGCTCACGAGCGAGATCGAGGAGGTCGACGGAGTCGTCGTCGAGGACGTCAAGCCCGCCGACGCCACCGGCCGGGACCCCCGCCTCGACGCGCTCGAGACCGCCGCCCTGCTGTGCGGCGCGTCGACGATGGACGACCTGCTCGACGCACTCGTCGTGCACGGCGGGCGCACGCTCGGCGCCGACTGGGCGGCGGTGGTCGACCTCGGCACCGGCACGACCCGGGCGGCCCGGGGCCCGGCGCCGACCGAGGCGTGGCTGGCGGCCTTCGTGCGCGGCGCCCGGGCCGGGGGCGAGCAGGCCTCCGGCGGCGACGACGTGGCGTGGGCCCCGCTGCCCGGCGTCGACCTCGCGCTGGTGGCCGGGCGCACCGGCACCCCGTTCCGCGCCAAGGAGCGCCACCAGGTGGCCGCCCTCGCCCGCATCGCCGGCACCCGCGCCCGCGAGGTGGGCCGGGAGCGCTCCCGCCGGCTGCACCCGAGCCGCCCGACCGGCGGCTGACGAGCGGCACGGTCGATCGGCGGGACCCGGCCCCGATCAGCCCGCGGCGTCCCACCCCCGGCTGCGACCGACCGCCTCCCGCCAGCGGGCGTGCAGGCGGTCGGCCTCGGTCCGGTCGTCGGCGGGCTCGACGGTGACGTCGGCCGCCCACAGACCGGTGATCTCGTCGGTCGACGCCCACACCCCCTCGGCCAGGCCGGCCAGGTAGGCGGCGCCGAGCGCGGTGGTCTCCTGGATCGCGGCCCGGGTGACGGCCACGCCGAGCTGGTCGGCCTGGATGCGCAGCAGCAGGTCGGCCGCCGACGCGCCGCCGTCGACCCGCAGCTCGGTGACGTCGTGGCCCGAAGCGGCGACCATCGAGTCGACGACGTCACGCGTCTGGTACGCCATCGCCTCGATCACCGCCCGGGCGAGGTGGGCCCGGGTCGTGCCGCGCGTGAAGCCGACGAGGAGGCCCCGAGCGTGCGGGTCCCACCACGGGCTGCCGAGCCCGGTGAAGGCGGGCACGAGGTAGACGTCGTCGGTGCCGTCGACCGTCTCGGCCAGCGGCCCGACGTCGGCGGCCCGCTCGATGACGCCGAGCCCGTCGCGCAGCCACTGCACGGCGGACCCGGTCGAGAAGATCGCGCCCTCGTAGGCGTACTCGGCGGTGGCGGGGTCGTCGGTGAGGTTCCACGCGACGGTCGTCAGCAGGCCCTCCACCGGCTCGGGGCAGCCGCGGCCGACGTTCATGAGCACGAACGATCCGGTGCCGTAGGTGTTCTTGGTCATGCCGGGCGTGAAGCAGGCCTGGCCGAACAGGGCGGCCTGCTGGTCGCCGGCGATGCCGCTGATCGGGATGCCGGCCGGGAGGCCGGTGTCGGCGATGGTGACGCCGAAGCGCCCCGACGACGGCCGGACCTCGGCGAGCGCGGCCGCCGGGACGCCGAACAGGTCGGTCAGCTCGTCGGACCACGCCTGACGGCGGATGTCGTAGAGCAGCGTGCGGCTGGCGTTGGACGGCTCGGTGGCGAAGGTGGCCCCTCCGGTCAGGTTCCAGAGGAGCCACGTGTCGATCGTGCCGAGGCACAGGTGCTCGTCGGCCTCGACGCCGCCCTCGCGGAGCAGCCACTCGACCTTGGTGGCCGAGAAGTACGGGTCGAGGACCAGGCCGGTGGTCCCGCGCACCCGGTCGAGGTGGCCGGCCTCCGCCAGCTCCGCGCACCGGTCGGCGCCGCGACGGTCCTGCCAGACGATCGCCCGGTGCCGGGGGCGGCCGGTGCGCCGGTCCCACGCCACGATCGTCTCGCGCTGGTCGGTGATGCCGATCGCCGCCACCGGTTGCCCCAGCTCGGTGATCAGCCGGCTGGTGACGGCGACCATCGACGTCCAGATCTCGGTGGCGTCGTGCTCGACCCAGCCCGGACGGGGGAAGTGCTGGGTGAACTCCTGGTACCGGAAGCCGACCGGCGTCCCGGACTCGTCGACGGCGAAGGCCCGCACCCCGGTGGTGCCGGCGTCGAGGGCGATGACCACGGCCATGGGCGCCGACCCTAACGGCCGGTCGGTAGGGTCCGGCCGACGATCGCGGACACGGAGGTGGCCGATGCGCCTCGGGGTGCTGACCAGCGGAGGGGATTGCCCGGGGCTCAACGCCGTCATCCGGGCGGTCGTGCGGAAGGTCGAGCGCAGCTACGACGGCACCGTCATCGGCTTCCTCGACGGCTACCAGGGCCTGATGGACGACCGGTACGAGGTGCTCACCGTCGACCGGTGCCGGGGCGTGCTGCCCCGGGGCGGGACGATCCTCGGCACGAGCCGCGAGCAGCCCTACGGCGTCGAGGGCGGGCTCGAACAGGTGCGGGGCACGATGGCGCGGCGCGGGCTCGACGGGCTGGTGGTGATCGGCGGCAACGGCAGCCTGGGCGCGGCCCGCGACCTCCACGACGACGGCATCCCGGTGGTCGGCGTGCCGAAGACGATCGACAACGACCTGGCGGTCACCGAGGTCACGTTCGGGTTCGACACAGCGGTGCAGACCGCCACCGACGCCATCGACCGGCTCCACACCACCGCCGAGTCGCACGACCGCGTGATGCTCGTCGAGGTGATGGGCCGCCACGTCGGCCACATCGCCGCCTGGTCGGGCATCGCCGGCGGGGCGTCGATGATCCTGGTGCCCGAGGA
>JAAYBP010000444.1 GCA_012730075.1 Acidimicrobiales bacterium
CGATCACCGGGGTGCAGCCGGCCCCGATCGAGCCGTGGGCGCCGATGATGCTCTTCGCCATCGTCTTCGGCCTGTCGATGGACTACGAGGTGTTCCTGCTGTCGCGGGTCCGCGAGGAGTGGCACCGCACGGGCGACAGCCGCACGTCGGTCGCCGACGGGCTGGCGGCCACCGCCAAGGTCATCACCGCGGCCGCCGCGATCATGGTCGTCGTCTTCGGCGCCTTCGTGCTGGAGCCGGACCGGATCGTGAAGCTGATGGGCACCGGCCTGGCGGTGGCGATCCTCCTCGACGCCACGATCGTCCGCATGATCCTCGTGCCGGCGACGATGGAGCTGCTCGGCGACCGCAACTGGTGGCTGCCGCGCTGGCTCGACCGCGTCCTGCCCGACATCGACGTCGAGGGCCACGTCGACCGGTAACAGGTGGGGTCGGAGGAAAACCGTTACCCGCGCCTCGCTCGCGCCCGGCGCCGGCTAGAAGACGTCGTCGCCGCGCTGCACCGCGTCGGACCCGCCGTCGACGAACACGACCTGTCCGGTCAGGCGCTCGGTGCCCGGAGCGGCGAGGAAGGCGATCAGCTCGGCGACGTGCTCGGGCCGGCAGTGGCCGCCGAAGGGCATCGGCACCGCGGCGTCGAACAGCTCGCGCATCGCCGGGTCGCCGACGTGCTGCTGGACCATCGGCGTCTCGACGATCCCCGGCGCGACCGCGTTGAGGGCGATGCCCGCACCGGCCCACTCCGGCCCTATCGCGGCGGCGCGCAGCCACCGGGCGAGCGCCCGCTTCGACGACGGGTAGCCGAGGAGGTCGACGCCCTCGGAGGCCGCCACGGCCGCCTCCTCGTCACCCGCGAGGCACGCCTCGACCAGCGCCGGGTCGTGGGGCCCGATCACCGAGCACGACGCGGTGGCGACCGCCCGCGGCGCGTGCGAACCCGCCATCAGCGGACGCAGACCCTCCAGCGTGGCGATCGCGCCGAAGTGGTTCACCCGGACGCACAGCTCCGGGCTCGCCATCGTCCCGGCGTTGGCCACCACCGCGTCGAGCGGGTCGCCGGCGAGGGCGTCGCGCACCTCGCTGACCAGGGCCTCCCGGCCGTCGGCGGTGGCGAGGTCGACCGTGATCGTGGCGTCGTGCAGGTCGACGTCGATCACGCGGTGGCCGTCGCGCGCGATGCGCTCGGCGGTGGCGCGCCCGATGCCCGAGGCGCTTCCGGTGACGACGTAGGTGCGGGTCAAGGTGGCTCCTCGGGTCGGTGACGGCCCCACGGTCTACCCCCGACCCGACCCGTCACGCCGGACATCTAGGGTCACGTCGTGCCCGAGCGAGTCCACGTCCGCGAGGTGACCGACCCGGCCGAGGCGGCGACCCTCGTCCCCGCCTTCGCCCGCCTGATCCCGCAGCTCTCGTCGTCGGCCCCGCCGGTCGACGTCGACGCGCTCGCCGCCATCGTCGCCGGCGAGGCGACCCACCTGCTCGTGGCCGAGGGACCCGACGGCGACGTGCTGGGGTCGCTCACCCTGGTCGTGTTCCGCATCCCGACCGGCATGCGCGCCTGGATCGAGGACGTCGTCGTCGACGGCGACGCCCGCGGCCGTGGCGTCGGCGACGCCCTCAACCGCTTCGCCCTCGACCTGGCCGCCGAGCTGGGCTGCCGCACCGTCGACCTCACCAGCCGCCCGTCCCGGGAGGCCGCCAACCGGCTCTACCGGCGGATCGGGTTCGCCGCCCGCGAGACGAACGTCTACCGGTACGCCATCGACCCCGAGTAACCCGCGTCACGAGCCCGTCAGCCGATCTTCGTCCGCCGGCTACGGGGGCGACCGAGGCCGGAAACCTCGGCTCCGTAGGGTGCCGGACATGGCCCGATTCGTCATCCCCCAGCTGATCGCCGGCCTGAGCCACCGGATCGGACACGACGACGCGGTGCGCAACGCCCGCGCCGAGCTCGAGCTCGCCGACCACCGCGTCGACCAGGCCGACGACCTGATCCGGCGGGTCGAGGCCCGCACCCAGGCTCACGCCGACCACCGACCGCGCCACGCCGCCTGACCCCGGCGGACGGATCGCCTAGGCCCGCTTCGACGCCTTCTTCGTCCCGGTCGCCTTCTTGGCCGGGCTGGACGCTCTTCGCGCCGTCGCCTTGGGCTTCGCCTTCCGGGCCGAGGTCTTCGTACCGGCGGCGGACGACCCACGGGTGGTGGCCTTCGCGGGAGGAGCGGCGACGCCCAGCGCGTCCTCCAGCTCCGCGAACGCCGCCTCGACCGACGCGGCGAGGACGTGCAGGTCCGACACCGCGCTGCGGTCGCCGCTCAGGCCGAAGGCCAGCTTCCCGTCGTAGGAGATCACGGCGATGATCATCGCCACGCCGTCGATCACGC
>JAAYBP010000445.1 GCA_012730075.1 Acidimicrobiales bacterium
ACCGACACCGGATCCCCGGAGGTCCAGATCGCCCTGCTCACGCAGCGCATCGACCACCTCACCGAGCACCTGAAGGTCCACAAGAAGGACTTCCACAGCCGACGGGGGCTGCTGATGCTGGTCGGCCGGCGCCGCCGCCTGCTCGACTACGTCGCCAAGAACGACGTCGAGCGCTACCGCGCGATCATCGCCAAGCTCGGCCTGCGCCGATGACCTGAGACGAGCGGCCCCCGGGCCGCTCGTCGCCCTTTCCAACCGAAACCGCGCCGTGGCAACGGATCAGTTGCCGGTCGCCTTCGTCCCGGTGTCGACCGGGGAGATGCCGACTGGGAGCTGGCCCGGTCCCGGCGCACCGATACCCGGGGCCACCGCGCCCCGGGAAGGAGCACCATGGCTGAAGCCATCACCGTGTCCGCGCCCGTATCGGGCACCGACAAGACCCTCGAGCTGTCCACCGGGCTGCTCGCCCCGCAGTCGCAGGGGGCCGTCGTCGCCCGCATCGGGCGCACCGAGGCGCTCGTCACCGCGAACGGCGCCGACCACACCCGCGAGGGCATCGACTTCTTCCCCCTGACCGTCGACGTCGAGGAGAAGATGTACGCGGCCGGGAAGATCCCCGGTTCGTTCTTCCGGCGGGAGGGCCGGCCGTCCGACGAGGCGGTGCTGACCTGCCGCCTGATCGACCGTCCGCTGCGCCCGTCGTTCGCCGACGGCTACCGCAACGAGACCCAGGTCGTCGCCACCATCATCGGTGCCGACCAGGTCAACCCCCACGACGTCGTCGCCATGAACGGCGCGTCGGCGGCCCTGATGCTGTCGGGCCTGCCCTTCGACGGCCCGATCGGCGCGGTCCGCCTCGCCTACTCGGTCGACGGCCGGTGGATCCCGTACCCGACCTACACCGAGATCGAGGAGGCGACCTTCCAGCTCGTCGTGGCCGGCCGGGCCGTCGACGGTGACGTGGCCATCATGATGGTCGAGGGCAACGGCACCGAGAAGGCGTGGGGCTACTACGAGGCCGGCGCCCCGAAGGTCACCGAGGCGGTCATCGCCGAGGGCCTCGCCGCGTCCAAGACCTGGATCGGCGAGTCGATCGAGCTCCAGCGCCGCCTCGCGGCGGAGGCCGGGGTCCGCGAGCCGCTCGCCTGGGAGTCGCAGCTCGACTACGGCGACGACGTCCTCGCCGCCGTCGAGGCGTACCGGTCCGACATCGCGGCCGCCAACAGCGGCGCCGACAAGACCGCCCGCAACGCCGCCACCTCCGCCCTGCGCGACCGCATCGTCGGGGACCTCACCGGCGAGGGCAAGCCGTTCGAGGGCCAGACCAAGCAGGTGCTCAACGCGCTCCGCTCGGTCACCAAGCAGGCGATCCGCCAGCGGCTCGTCGACGAGGGCATCCGCATCGACGGGCGCGGCCCCCGCGACCTGCGGCCCGTGTCGGCCCAGGTCGGCGTGGTCGACACCGCCCACGGCACCGGCCTGTTCCAGCGCGGCGAGACCCAGGTCCTCAACGTGCTGACCCTCGGCATGCCCCGCATGGACCAGATGCTCGACACGCTGTCGCTGCAGACCAAGAAGCGGTACATGCACCACTACAACATGCCGCCCTACGCCAACGGCGAGACCGGCCGCATCGGCGGCACCAAGCGCCGCGAGGTCGGCCACGGCATGCTCGCCGAGCGGGCGCTCCTGCCGGTCGTCCCGTCGCTCGAGGAGTGGCCCTACGCGCTGCGCCTCGTGTCGGAGGTCCTCAGCTCGAACGGGTCGACCTCGATGGGCTCGGTGTGCGCCTCGTCGCTGTCGCTGATGGACGGCGGGGTGCCGATCAAGGCGCCCGTCTCGGGCATCGCCATGGGCCTGGTCAAGGAGGGTGACACGTTCATCACCCTCACCGACATCCTCGGCGCCGAGGACGCGTTCGGCGACATGGACTTCAAGATCGCCGGCCCGGCCGACTTCATCACCGCCCTCCAGCTCGACACCAAGATCGACGGCCTCCCGGCCGACGTCCTGGCCGCCGCGCTCGACCAGGCCCGCGAGGCCCGCATGGCGATCCTCGACGTGATGAACGCCACCATCCCCGAGGCCCGCGCCGACGTCGGCGAGACCGCCCCGAAGATGGTCAGCTTCGAGATCCCGATCGACAAGATCGGTGAGGTCATCGGCCCGAAGGGCAAGGTCATCAACGCCATCCAGGCCGAGACCGGGGCCGACATCAGCGTCGACGACGACGGCACGGTCGGCACGGTGTCGATCGGCTCGACCGACCGCGGCGCGGTCGCCGAGGCCGAGCGCCAGATCCGCCTGATCCTCGACCCGCCCACGGCCGAGGTCGGCGCGGTCTACACGGGCCGGGTCGTCAACGTCACCAAGTTCGGTGCGTTCGTCAACATCCTCCCGGGCCGGGACGGTCTGGTCCACATCTCCAAGCTCGGCGGCGGAAAGCGCATCGACCGGGTCGAGGACGTCGTCAACCTGGGCGACGAGATCGAGGTCCGCGTCGACGACGTCGACCCGAACGGCAAGGTGTCGCTCACCCCGGCCGACCAGCCCGTCGAGGAGCGCAAGCCCCGCGACGACCGCGGCCGGCGCGACCGCGACGACCGGGGCGACCGCCGCGGTCGGAGCAACGGCCGCGACGGCGGCGGTAGCGACCGCGACGGCGGCGACTCCGGGTCGTCGGCCGACGAGGTGTCCTTCGAGGACGCCTTCGACGCCGAGGTGGCCGCCGAGTTCGGCGACCTCGGCCCCGGGGGCGACGACCGCCCCCAGTCGCGCGACGGCGGCCCGCGCCGCCGGCGTCGCCGCTGACCCGCCGGTGAGCGACCCGTCGCCCCTGCACCAGACGGCCCTGCCGTCGGGGCGGCGGGTCGTCACCGACGCCCTCCCCGGCGCCGCGTCCTGCTGCGTCGTCGCCATGGTCGGCGTCGGCGGACGGGACGAACCGGCGGAGGTCGCCGGCGCGTCGCACTTCCTCGAGCACCTGCTCTGCCGCGGGTCCGACGACCGCCCGGCCACCGAGGTGGCCGAGGCGGTCGACGCATGCGGGGGCGAGCTCGACGCGGTGACCGACCGCGAGCGCACCGTCGTCTCGTTGCGGGTGCCCGCCGACGCCCTCGACTTCGCCACCGACCTGCTCGGTGACCTCGTGCTCCACCCCGCGCTGCGGGCCGACGAGGTCGAGGTCGAGCGGCGGGTGATCCTCGAGGAGCTGGCCCGGGCGATCGAGGACGCCGAGGACCGCGCCCACACGCTCGCGGCCGCCGCCGTCTACGGCGACCACCCGCTCGGCCGCGAGGTCATCGGCGACGGCCCGACCCTGCGGCGCCTCGGGCCCGACCGGCTCGGCGCGTTCCACGCCGAGCACTACGGGCCCGGCGGCATGGTCGTCGCCGCGTCGGGGGCGGTCGATCACGACCGCTTCGTCGAACGGGTCGCCCGCTGGGACACCGGCCCCGCCCCGTCGGGCGTGCGGGGCGGGCGGCGCGCGCCGATCGTGGCGCCGCCCAGCACCGTCGTCCGCCGCCAGTCGGGGGAGCAGGTGCACCTCGTGCTCGCCTGGCCCGTCGGGCGCCTCGACGACGGTGCCCGGCGGGCGATGACGGTGGCCGCGCACATCCTGGGCGGTGGACCGGCCAGCCGCCTGTTCCGCTCGGTGCGCGACGACCACGGCCTCGCCTACGCGGTCGAGGCTTCGGTCGAGGTCCACTCCGACGCCGCCCTGCTCACCGCGTACGCGGCGTGCTCGCCCTCCGCGGTGGGGCGGGTACGGGACCTGATCGTGGCCGAGGTCGACGACCTGGCGACCCGTGGCCCGAGCGACCACGACGTCGAGGTCGCGGTCGGTTACGTGGCCGGTTCGACGACCCTCGCCCACGAGCACCCGGCCACCCGCGCGGGGTGGGCCGCCTACGAGGCGCTGGAGCGCGGGGGCGCCCGGCCCGCCGCCGAGCGCATAGCCGACCTCCGGGCGGTCGGGCGCGACGAGGTGGTCGCCGCCGCCCGTCGCTGGTCCGCGCCGCCGACGGTCGTCGCCGTAGGCCCCGTTCCCCGGCGGGTCCGCCTCTAGCGGGGCGGACCCCGGCGCGCCCGGCGTCGTGGGGTAACGGTTTCCTCCGACCCCACCTGTTACCCGGTAACAGGTGGGGTCGGAGGAAACCTGTTACCGGTCGTAGAGGGGGACCTCCGCGCCGCGGGAGTTCACGACCTGCATCGTGCGCACCAGCGAGGCGTCGAGGTCGCCGGCGGTGGCGTCGCCGAGGTCGTCGGGTCGCAGCGACGGGACCGTCGGGAGCACCCGGTGGCCGCCGGTGCGGTCGACCCAGGTGGGCACCGCCGCGACGTCGGTGACCGCGAGCGGACCGTCGGAACGGCCCCGGGCGGTGACCACGACGGTCAGGCCGTCGCGGCTGGTGGTCTCGGGCTGGTTGGAGAGCTGGTTCCCGAGGCCGAACACGACCCACGTGCCGTCGATCCGCTCGATCGGCTGCACGACGTGGGCGTGGTGGCCGATCACCAGGTCGACCCCCTCGACGGCGGTGACGGCGCGGGCCCACTCCTCCTGCTGAGCGTCGGGTTCGTGGCGGTACTCGCTGCCCCAGTGGAGGCTGACCACGACGAGCCGGGCCCCGGCGTCGCGGGCGGTGCGGGTGTCGGCGGCGATGCGGTCGACGTCGATCAGGTTGGCCGCCCACGGCGCGTCGTCGGGCAGCCGGTAGCCGTTGAACCCGTAGGTGTAGGAGAGGTGGGCGATGGGGGTGGCGCCGACCTCGTACAGCCGGGGCGCGGCGGCTTCCTGCCCGGAGCGGGCGGTGCCCGTGTGGCCGAGCCCGACGGCGTCGAAGCGGTCGAGCGTGGCGACCAGGCCGGTCAGGCCGGCATCGAGGCTGTGGTTCGACGCGGTGGAGCAGCCGTCGTAGCCCGCCGCGGCGATGCCGTCGACGACCGCCGGTGGGCCGTGGAACGACGGATAGCCGGTGATCGACTGCCCCTCGCCGGCGATCGGTGCCTCCAGGTGGCACAGGGCGAGGTCGACGCCGGCGATCACCGGCTCCATCGGCGCGAGCAGGGCGCCGAAGTCGTAGTCGAGCCCGGCCGCGGCGCCGGCCCTGACCGCCGAGGAGTTGACCGGCGTGTGGGTGAGGATGTCGCCCCCGAACGCGAGGGTGACCTCGACGTCGGGTGGCGGCGCGGTGGTGGAGGTCGCCGCGGTGGCGGGCACCGCACCCTCCGCCGCGGCGGTCGCGGCGGGCTGCTCGGAACCCCGGGTGCCCAGTCCGTCGGCCGCGTCGGACAACGGGTGACCGCCCCCGGAACAGGCGCCGACGGCCAGCACGGCGGCGACGATGACGGCGCGGACGCCACGCGGACCGGGGGAGCGGTGCATGCGTCGGCGATCCTACGGACGCGGGGAGCGCCGATCGGGGAGGGGTACCGTGCGGGGCCGATCCGCCGAGGAGACCCGATGACCGGTCCGCACCCGCCCGGCACCGGCCCGGGCCCCGACGAGCAGCTCGACCTCCGGTGGCTGGTGGGCCTGATGGCGGCGAACACGGTCGCGGCCGTCGGACTGTTCGGCGACATCGTGCGCCACCTGTCGATCGTCGGTGTCCAGACGGGTGACGACTTCCTGGCCGGGTGGCACCTCGTCCTATACGGCGGGGTGCTCGGGGTCGTCGGCGTGCTCGCCGGGATCGCGTGGGCCGAAGGGCCGCTCGGACCGGGCCGTCGCCTCCCCAGTGCGACGGTCGGCCTCGTCGTGCTGACCGCGGGCGGGGTCGGCGACGCCCTCTGGCACGAGGCCTACGGCGTCGAGGCGGCGTTCCCCGCCCTCGTGAGCCCGCCCCACCTGGCGGTGTTCGCCGGGCTGGTCGCGCTGATGGTGGCCCCGATCGGCGCCCTGGCGCGCGAGCCGCAGCCGCTCGACCGGGCCCGCTCCGCGATCGTCGCCGGATCGGTCACGTCGGTGCTGCTGGTGATCACCCTGTTCACCGGCTACCTGACGCCGCTGATCGGTGGCAGCGAGATCCAGGCCGGGGCGTACACCGAGCCGTTGGTGGCCACCAGCATCCTCGACCACGACACCGCCCGCGGCCTGGCCCAGGTGCTGTGGTTCGCCACGCTCAGCAGCTTCGCGGCGGTCGTCGTACGCACCCGGCTGGCCCCGGAGCGGGGGACCTGGACCGGCGCGTTCGGGCTGCTCGGCCTGGCGCCGCTCGTCGTCACCGGCTTCTCCGCGCTGCCGCTGACGATCGGCCTGGTCGCCCTCGGCGCGGTCACCGACCTCACCGGAGCGGAACGTCGGCCCCACCCGCTGGCGACCGGTCTGGCCGCCGCCTCGATGTGGGCGGCCTACTTCCTCGTGATCGGCCTGCGCGGCGACCTGGTGTGGCTCCGGGAGCTGTGGGCGGGGGCGATCGCCTCGTCGTTCCTCGCCGGCCTGGCGGTCGCGGGTGGCATCCGCTGGATCGCACCACCCCGGGCCGACGTCGCGCCCCGGGTCGGGTATCCCACCCAGGGTGACCGGGAGGGCGCGCCCGAGGGTGGGCGGGACGGCGATGGCCGCGGTCGGACCGTGGGTTAGCGTGCCCGCCCATGGGCCTCCGCGTGGGCGTGTTCGGGGCGGCCGGTCGCATGGGATCGACCGTGTGCCGCGCCGTCAGCCGTGATCCCGACCTCGAGCTGGTGGCCGCGGTCGACCCCCACCACGTGGGCATCGACCTGCGCCAGGTGACCGG
>JAAYBP010000446.1 GCA_012730075.1 Acidimicrobiales bacterium
CAGCCGTGCCGGAGCCCCCCGAGCGGGCCGGTCCTCCGGCGAACCGAAGCCCACCGAGGTCGCGCCGCCGCTCGAGCCCACCGCACTCACCCGGACGCCCACGATCACCGGCGCGCCGATCGACGAGGAGGAGGGCGTCGCCGCCCGGTCGCCGAGGGTCCTGCCCCGCGTCCGCACCGTGGCCGTGCCGGTCACCGGCCACGTGACGGTCCGGGGTCGCAAGCGCGCCGTCGCCGGTCCCCGCCCGCGCAAGACCGCGTTCGGGCGGCGGTACGCCGTCGTCTACGACACCGCCGGTTGGAAGGTGACCCTCGGCGTCGCCTGGTTCCTCGCCGTGTTCGGCGCCCTGGTCACCGGGTGGGCGGCCCTGACCTTCGTGTACGGGATCGCCGCCGGCTGGGCCGGCATGGAGGCGACGCTGCGCTGGCGGGAGCGGGGGGTGGCCGCCGACCCGTGGGTGGCCGCGGCCGGCGCCGCCGCCATCGCCGCCGCGGCGGCCGCCGGCACCAACGCGATGGGCGTCGCCATCCTGGTCACCGTCGTCGTCGCCGTCGCCTACACCGCGTTCAGCGGCGTCCACCGCCACCACTCGCTGTCGGCGGCGGGCAACACCGTCGGCTGCGCGGTGCCCTTCGGCCTCGCCGCCGGGTGCGTCGTGCTCACCCGCGACCTGGAGATAGGGGCCGCGGTGGTCCTCCTGCTCTTCGTCGCCGCCTACGAGGCCGGTGACTACCTGATCGGTTCGGGGGCGTCGAACAGCATCGAGGGTCCGCTCACCGGAATCGTCACCGTCGCGGTGGTCGCGATGGTCGTGGCGGTGCTCCGGGTGCCGCCGTTCGACGGGGCGCCGGTGTTCGCCTTCGCCGCGCTGGCGGCGGTGCTGTGTCCGGCCGGGCAGCTCGCGGCGTCGGCGATCCTGCCCGCCGCCGACGCCCACGCCCCGTCGGTCCGCCGCATCGACTCGCTGCTGATCCTCGCCCCGGTCTGGGTCTGGACCGTCGGCCTGTTCATCGACGCCCGGGTCTGACCCCCGAGCCCGACCCGAGTCCGCCCGGGCGGAACGGCGGCGCCCCGCGCTCGCGATCGTCGCGGGCGCGTTTGACCCGGGTTTCGGGTTGCGGGCGGGGCCTCCTAGCCTGGGCCCATGTCCGACCTCGAGGATCGATGGCGTGACCTCGGTGAGTTCATCCGCGAGCAGCGCCGCATCGGGCACCTGTCGCTGCGCAAGCTGTCGGAGATGGCGGGGGTGTCCAACCCCTACCTGAGCCAGATCGAGCGGGGTCTGCGCAAGCCGTCGGCCGAGATCCTCCAGCAGATCGCCCGGGCGCTCGAGATCAGCTCCGAGACGCTGTACGTCCGCGCCGGCATCCTCGAGGAGCGGCCCGAGGGCGACGACCTGGTCTCCGAGATCCGGCGCGACCGCTGGATCGACGAGGAGCAGAAGCGCACCCTCATCCAGATCTACGAGTCGTTCCGTGCCGCCAGCGGCCTGGTCCCCGACGGGCCGGCCGACGACGGTGACGCGGGCGCAGGCGACTCCGACGACGGGGCCGACGACGACTCCGCGGAATCGGTTCAGGCCCAGACGGGTTGACCCGCGACGTGGCTCGGGTCGCGATCCTCAGCCTGCACACGTCGCCGCTGGCCCTGCCGGGCACGGGCGACAGCGGGGGCATGAACGTGTACGTCCGCGAGCTGGCGGCCGGGCTGGCCCACGCGGGCCACGAGTGCGAGGTCTACGTGCGCGCCGACCGGGCGCCGGGGGCCGGACCCCCCGCCGAGGTCCCGGTCGAGCCGGGGGTCACCGTCCGCCACGTCCCCGCCGGGGCCTTCGACCTGCCCAAGGAGGCGTTGCCCGACATCGTCGACGAGTGGGCCGACGCGGTCGGCGACGACCTCGACGCCCGCGGTGGGGTCGACGTCATCCACGCCAACTACTGGCTGTCGGGCGTCGCCGGCCACCGGCTGAAGCACGCCCTCGACCTGCCGCTCGTCACCACGTTCCACACGCTCGCCCGGGTGAAGGCGGCAGCAGGCGACCCCGAGCCGGAGTCGCGTGACCGGGCCGAGGCGGCGGTGATGGCCTGCTCCGACGCCGTGCTGGCGAGCTGCCGGGCCGAGGCCGCCCAGCTCCGCGACCTGTACGGCGTGCCGGCGTCGCGGATCGCCCTGGTGCCGCCGGGCGTCGAGCACGCCCTGTTCTCGCCCGGCGACCGCACCGCCGCCCGGGCCGCGGTGGCCGATCTCGACCTGGGCGACCGCCCGGTCGTCCTGTTCGTCGGGCGCATCCAGCCGCTCAAGGGGCTCGACCTGGCGGTCGAGGCGCTCGGCCGGTCCGCCCACCGCGACGCGGTGCTCGTCGCCTGCGGCGGGCCGAGCGGCACCGAGGGCGAGGAGCACCTGTCCCGCGTGCGCGACCGCGCCGCCGCGCTCGGACTCACCGACCGGCTCCGCATCGTCCCGCCCCGCCCGCACCACCAGCTCTCGACGCTCTACCGCGCCGCCGACGTGGTCGCCGTCCCGAGCCGGTCGGAGTCCTTCGGTCTGGTCGCCCTCGAGGCCGCCGCCTGCGGACGTCCGGTCGTGGCGAGCGACGTCGGCGGCCTCTCGACGCTGGTCGACCACCGCCACACCGGCCTGCTGCTCCCGCGCCGGGACCCCGACGACTGGGCGGCCGCCCTCGACTGGGTCCTCGACCAGCCCGTCCGGGCCCGCGGCCTCGACGAGCCCGAACGGGCCACCCGCCTCGGCCGGGCCGCCGCCCGCCGGGCCGCCGTGTACCGCTGGTCGACCGCGGCGGCCGCCCTCGCCGGGGTCTACGCCGACGTCACCGCCCGCGGCCCCCTCGACTGCGCCGCCTGAGATGGACGGCCGCCCCGCCTCGCCCGACGAGCTCGACGCCATCGCCGCCCGGATCGAGGGGTGGCTCGCCGACCTGGCCGCCGGGAACCCGCTGATCGAGGCGGTCGACCGCGACGAGACCGGCGTGCGGCGCTGGTTCGTGCGGATGGCGGGGGAGGAGCGCAGCCACAGCACGGTCTGGCTCCACCTCCGGCAGCGCACGCTCCACCACGAGTGCCACGTGCTGCCCGCCCCGGTCGACGACCCCGGCGACGTCTACGAGTACCTGCTGCGGCGCAACCACGACCTGCGGGGGCTGGCGTTCTGCATCGGGGAGGAGGACGCGATCTACCTGGCCGGGGAGGTCCCGGCGGGCGACCTGGAGCGCGACGACCTCGACACGATCCTCGGCCTGCACCACGAAGCCGTCGAGCGGTACTTCCGGCCGCTCCTCCGGCTCGGGTTCTCTTCTCTACTTTCGTGATATTTCGATGCATGATGCGCGACAGCGCGGGGTATGCCGTCGCCGGCCCCGACGAGGGACGGTCGCAGAGCGTTCGGGGAAGTGCGCGTGCGACCTTCCCTCCCGGGGCCGACGGGCGCTTCGGGTAGGTTCCGCCCATGACACGCCTGCAGGTGATCGGCGGCGGCCGCATGGGCGAGGCGCTGGTCGCCGGGCTGATCGAGTCCGGCTGGGCGTCGGCGGCCGACCTCACCGTCGTCGAGGTCGACCCGGGCCGGCGTGCCGAGCTGGAGGCGGCCCACCCCGGCCTCGACGTGGTCGCCGAGCCGGTCGCCGCCGAAGCGGCGGTGGTGGCGGTCAAGCCCGACGGCGCCCCCGCCGCGGCCGCGGCCGCCGGCCGAGCCGGAGCCGTCCGGGTGCTCTGCATCGCCGCCGGGGTCGGGACGGCCGACCTGGAGAACGACCTGCCCGAGGGCACCGCCGTCGTCCGGGCGATGCCCAACACGCCCGCACTCGTCGGCGTCGGCGCCTCCGCCATCGCCGCCGGCCGCCACGCCGGCGACGACGACCTGGCCTGGGCCGAGGAGGTCCTCGGTGCGGTCGGCAAGGTCGTCCGGGTGCCCGAGGCCCACCTCGACGCGGTCACCGGGCTGTCCGGCTCGGGCCCGGCGTACGTGTTCCTCCTCGCCGAGGCGATGATCGACGCCGGGGTGCTCGTCGGCCTCCCCCGCGCCACCAGCCGCGAGCTGGCCGTCCAGACCCTGCTCGGGGCGGCGACGCTCCTCGACCGCACCGGCGAGAGCCCCGAGGCGCTCCGCGCCCAGGTGACCTCCCCGGGCGGCACGACCGCGGCCGGGCTCCGGGCCCTCGAGGCGGCGGGGGTGCGCGCCGGGGTGCTCGATGCCGTGGTCGCCGCCACCGCCCGCTCCCGCGAGCTCGGCGCCGGCCCCGCCTGATCCACCCGCGGATCCCCAAACTTCAATCCTGGTCCACCGCATCGGGGGACCAGGATTGAAATCTGGGCGGGTTCGGCCCGCTGGGGGAGCGACGGGGGCGGGGCGGTACGGTCGCTCCCACGATGAGCGCCGATCGCCACGACGCCGACGGCCACGACGCCGACCGCTACGACACGATCTCGTTCCTGTCCGACTACGGGCACGGCGACGAGTTCGTCGGGGTCGTCCACTCGGTGATCCGCCAGATCGCCCCGGCCGCCGCCGTCATCGACGTCACCCACGAGGTGCCCGCCCACGACGTCCGCGCCGGTGGCCTGGCCCTCGCCCGCAGCGCCCAGTACCTCGTGCCGGGGGTCGTGCTCGCCGTCGTCGACCCGGGGGTGGCCACCGCCCGGCGGGCGGTCGCGGTCGAGGTCGGCGACGGGGCGTCGATCCTGGTCGGTCCGGACAACGGCCTCCTCGCCCCCGCGGTGGCCATGGTCGGGGGCGCGACCCGGGCCGTCGAGCTCACCTCCACCGAACACCGCCTCGAGTCGCCCGGCCCCACCTTCGCCGGCCGCGACGTGTTCGCCCCCGCCGCCGCCCACCTCTGCCGCGGCGTCCCCCTCGACGCCCTCGGCCCCGAAATCGATCCCGCCGGCCTGCGCCCCGGCGTCCTGCCCCTCCCGCAGGTCGAGGACGGCGGCCTCGGCGCCGAGGTCCTGTGGGTCGACCGCTTCGGCAACGCCCAGCTCAACGTGGGCCCCGACGACCTGGCGCCCATCGGGCTCGACGGCGCCGACCGGGTCGCCGTCACCGTCGACGGCTCTACGCGGACCGCCCGGCGGGTCGGTGCCTACGCCGACCTGGCGCCCGGCGAGCTCGGCCTGGCGGTCGACTCCTACGGCCTGCTCGCCCTGATCCTCGACCAGCGCTCCGCCGCCGACGAGCTGGGTCTCTCGGCGAGCGCGGCGGTCACCCTCGCCGCCCCCGACGCCGACTCGGCCGACCCCTCCGACCCCGGCCGCACCAGCCCCGTCCACCTCCGGAAGCGAGCCTGAACCATGCGCCCCGGCACCACCATCGCCCTGGCCATCCTGCTGATGCTGATCCTCGGGGCGGCCACCATCCAGCTCTTCTTCCTCGCCCGCTGACCCGGACCCGACCCCTCCCGACGCGACTGGGTCGTCCGGCCCGTGTGAGGACGCCGCCACTGTGGTCAACTGGTCGGCCGTGAACCTGGCGACGATCATCGATGCGCACCCCGACGACGCGGTGGCCCTCATCAGCCGGGGGCGATCCACGACCTACGGCGACCTGCGCGACCAGGTGGCGCACCTCCGGGGTGGCCTGGTGGGCCTCGGCGTCGGGCCCGGCGACCGCGTGGCGGTCGTGTGCGCCAACAACTGGTACTTCGTGGCGAGCTACCTGGCGGTCCTCGGCGTCGGCGCGGTGGCCGTGCCGCTCAACCCGCTGAACCCGGCCCGGGCGCTCCAGCGCCAGATCCTCGAGGTCGGGGCGAAGGTCGCCGTCGTCGGGCCGTCGGGGCGGGCCGCATTGGAGTCGATCGACCGCACCGCCCTGCCCGAGCTCCAGCACGTCGTGACCACCTCGTCCGCCGACGGCAGCGACGCGGTGCTGCTCGACGACCTGCTCGGCGCCGATCCGGTGCCGGTGGTCGATCGGGCCGACGACGACCTCGCCGTGCTGATGTTCACCAGCGGCACCGCCGGGCTGCCCCGCGCCGCCCAGCTCAGCCACGGCAACCTGCGCGCCAACCTCGACCAGCTCGTCGCCACCAACGACGGGGAGCTCGGCCAGGACGTCACGCTCTGCGTCCTGCCGCTGTTCCACATCATGGGGCTGAACGCGATCCTCAACCTGTCGCTGCTCGCCGGCTCGGCCTGCCTGCTGATGGAGCGGTTCGACCCGCAGTCCGCCGCCGAGGCGATCCAGAAGCACAACGTCACCGTCGTGGCCGGCGCGCCGGCGATGTGGGCGGCGTGGGCCAGCCTGCCCGGCCTCCCGCCCGGCACGTTCGCCAACCTCCGCATCGCCACGTCCGGCGCCTCCGCCCTGACCAACGACGTCGTCGACCGCATGCGAGACCGCTTCGCCCTCGTCCTGACCGAGGGCTACGGCCTCACCGAGGCGTCGCCGGTCGTGACGTCGTCGATCGGTCTCGACCACCGGCCCGGCTCGATCGGCGCCCCCATCGAGGGGGTCGAGGTCCGCCTCGTCGACGACGACGGCGAGGACGTGCTCATCGGCGATCCGGGCGAGATCTGGGTCCGGGGCCCCAACGTGTTCCACGGCTACTGGGGCGACCCGCCCGGCGTGTGCGACGTGATCACCGACGACGGCTGGCTGCGCACCGGCGACGTCGGGGTGGTCGACGACGACGGCTACCTGTACCTCGTCGACCGGGTGAAGGACCTCATCATCGTGTCGGGGTTCAACGTGTTCCCGGCCGAGGTCGAGGACGTGCTGCGCGAGCACCCGGCGATCCGCGACTGCGCGGTCGTCGGCGTCTCCCACCCCCACTCGGGCGAGGCGGTCAAGGCGCTGGTCGTCGTCGAGGACGGCCGCTCGGTCGAGGAGGACGACGTCATCGCGTTCTGCTCCAACCACCTCGCCCGCTACAAGTGCCCCGACAAGATCCTCTTCGTCGACGAGCTGCCCCACGGCCCGTCCGGGAAGATCCTGCGCCGCGAGCTGCGCGACGCCGTCTGACCCCGGCTGGTCCCCGAACCCGGACGACCCCGGCCGCGGCCCCGTCGCCGAACCGGCGCGCGATTCCCGCCGCCCGAGGCGGGAACCGCGCGCCACTTCGGGGAAGTCTTTTCAACCGGACGGTTGACTACGGGACGACACGGGCGTAGGGTGCTCCTCAACCAAACGGTTGAGGAGTGCCGATGTCCGATCCGCTCGACGACGTGTTCGCCGCCCTGGCCGACCCGACCCGACGCGACATGGTCGCCCGGTTGGCCGGCGGCGACGCCACCGTCGGCGAGCTGGCGGCCCCGTACCCGATGAGCGTCCAGGCCGTGTCCAAGCACCTGAAGGTGCTCGAAGGGGCCGGCCTGGTCACCAAGGCGAAGGACGCCCAGCGCCGCACCGTCC
>JAAYBP010000447.1 GCA_012730075.1 Acidimicrobiales bacterium
CCGGAGGGCCCCTCGACGCTCGCCCTGGAGCTCCGCTGGGACGACAAGCCGGCGAACCGCCTGCCCGAGGCGACCTGGGCCGGGTTCGCCCCGGCGGGGGTCGACCCCGACTCGATGGTGCTCGACAAGCTCGGCCAGGACGTGTCGCCGCGCGGCGTCGTCGCCGGCGGGGGGCGTCACCTCCACGCGGTCGGCGACGGCGTGCGCTGGGAGGGGCCCGACGGCACCGTCCGCCTGTCGACCCTCGACGCGCCGCTCGTCGCGCCGGGTCGGCCCCGCCTCCTCGACCCCGATCCCGGGCCGCTCGACCTCGCGGCCGGGGCCTGGATCTGCCTCCACGACAACGTCTGGGGCACCAACTTCCCGATGTGGAGCGAGGGCCGCGCCAGCTTCCGCTTCCTCCTGGCCTGGACCCCCGCCTGACGCCGGAAACCACACGAGGTGCCAGGAGGCCGAGCCGATAGGCGAGGCCGACCCAGCAAGCACGGCACCGCAAGTTCCGAGCGAAGCGAGGAAACCGTCTGCGACGACGCTCGCCTTCCGCTAACGCTCCAGGCACCTCGTGTGGTTCTCGCGTCAGCGGGCGAGGGGCTTGTACTTGATGCGGTGGGGCTGGTCGGCGGCGGCGCCCAACTCGGCCTTGCGGAACGCCTCGTACTCGCTGAAGTTGCCCTCGAACCAGCGCACCTGGCTGTCGCCCTCGAAGGCGAGCATGTGGGTGGCGATCCGGTCGAGGAACCAGCGGTCGTGGCTGATCACCACCGCGCAGCCGGGAAACGACTCGAGGCCGTCCTCCAGGGCGCGGAGCGTGTCGACGTCGAGGTCGTTGGTCGGCTCGTCGAGCAGCAGCACGTTGCCGCCCTCGGCGAGCATCTTCGCCAGGTGCACCCGGTTGCGCTCGCCGCCGGAGAGCACCCCGACCTTCTTCTGCTGGTCGGACCCCTTGAAGTTGAACGACGCGCAGTACGCCCGGCCGTTGACCGGCCGCCCACCGATCACCATGTCGTCGCGCCCGCCGGTGATCTCCTCGTACACCGTCGCGTCGGCGTCGAGCGACTGGCGGCTCTGGTCGACGTAGGCCATCTGGACGGTCGACCCGACGGTGATCGTGCCCGAGTCCGGCTCCTCGCCGCCGGTGAGCATCCGGAACAGCGTCGTCTTGCCGACGCCGTTGCCGCCGATCACCCCGACGATTCCTGCCTTCGGTAGCGAGAACGACAGGTCGTCGATCAGCAGCCGGTCGCCGTAGCCCTTGCTGAGGTGATCGACCTCGATCACCTGGTCACCGAGCCGGTCACCGGCCGGGATGGTGATCTGGAGCTCGCCGACGCGGCCCTCGGCCGCCTTCGACTCCGCGAGGAGCTTCTCGTACGCGGCGAGGCGCGCCTTGCCCTTGGCCTGGCGGGCCTTGGGCGCCATGCGCACCCAGTCGAGCTCGCGCGCCAGGGTGCGGGCCCGGGCGCTGTCGGCCTTGTCCTCCTGCGCGAGGCGGGCCTGCTTCTGCTCGAGCCACGACGAGTAGTTGCCCTCGAAGGGGATGCCTCGCCCGCGGTCGAGCTCGAGGATCCACCCGGCGACGTTGTCGAGGAAGTACCGGTCGTGGGTGATCGCGACGACCGTGCCCGCGTAGTCGCGGAGGAAGCGCTCCAGCCACGCGACCGACTCGGCGTCGAGGTGGTTGGTCGGCTCGTCGAGGAGCAGCAGGTCGGGCGACGACAGCAGCAGGCGGCACAGCGCGACCCGCCGCCGCTCGCCGCCCGACAGCGGCCCGACGGCGGCGTCGCCCGGCGGCAGGCGCAGGGCGTCCATCGCCACCTCGATCTTGCGGTCGAGGTCGTTCGCGCCCTTGGCGGCGATCTCGGCCTCGAGGCGGGCCTGCTCCTCGCCGATCTTCTCGTAGTCGGCGTCGGGGTCGGCGTACCTCGCCAGGCAGGCGTCGTAGGCCTCGAGCAGCCCGGCGACCTCGGCGACGCCGTCCATCACGTTGCCCTTGACGTCCTTGGTCTCATCGAGCTGGGGCTCCTGCTCCAGCATCCCGACCGTGAAGCCCGGCGTGAGGCGGGCCTCGCCGGTGAAGCCGTCGTCGAGCCCGGCCATGATCCGCAGCAGCGTCGACTTGCCGGCCCCGTTGTGGCCGAGCACGCCGATCTTGGCCCCCGGGTAGAAGCTGAGGGAGATGTCCTTCAGGACCTCACGGTCCGGCGGGTGGAAGCGGCTGCACTTCCGCATCGTGAAGATGTACTGGGCGCTCATGAGGCAGCCGAGGGTAACGGGCGCCCCCGCCCGGACCGAATGGGTGTGGTGGTCAGACCGGGACGGGGTCGAGGCGGCCGGTGTGGACGTCGTAGACGCCGGCGCCGATCACGACGTCGGGGCCGAGCAGGGGGTGGGAGCGGATGCGGGCCACGTCGCGCGCCAGGGCGACCGACCAGTCGGTGATGCCGTAGGGGTCGAAGGCGGCGATGGCCGGGTCGTCGACCGCCCGTCCGGTGGCGGCGGCCAGCTTGATCCGGATCTCGTCGTCGGAGCCGAGCAGCCCGCAGTCGGTGTGCGGCATCAGGAGGACCCGGGTGCCGCCGAGGAGGTGCACCGCGAACACGAGGGAGTGCAGCACGTCCGGCGTGACCCGGGCCCCGGCGGTGCGGACGATCTTGGCGTCGCCGGGCTCCAGACCGAGCACCGCCAGCGGGTCGATGCGGGTGTCCATGCAGGTGACGACGGTGAGGTGACGGGTGGCGATCCCGGACAGCTCCGCCAGGTGGAAGCCGTCGGCGAAGCGGGCGTTGGCCGGCCAGAGGTCGGTGAAGGGGTCGTCGGTCGCCGTCTCGATAGTCATCGTGGGTCCAGCATCGCGCCTGGAAGCGGTCGCGCCCGATCCGGCTGATCCGCCCGGTCCGGCGATCGGTAGGGTTGGCGGCGATGTCCGACGATCCCGCCCCCTCCGACGCGCTCGGCCCCAACGCCTGGCTCGTGGACGAGATGTACGAGCGCTACCAGGAAGACCCGACCTCGGTCAGCGACAGCTGGCGGGAGTTCTTCGCCGGCTACGACCCCGCCCAGGTGCGGTCGGGCGCGGCCGGCGACCCCGCGGCCGCGCCGCCCGTCGTCTCCGCGATAACCCCCGCGCCGTCCGCCAACGGGAGCACCGAGCCGCTGCCCACCCGCGCCCGCCCCGCCGACGCTGCCCGCCCGGCCGGCCCGGCCGCCCCCACCGTGAGCGCCCCCGCTCCCGCCCCGGAGCCGACCGCGCCGACCGCCGCGGCCACCCCGGCCGCCGACGCTGCGGCTCCCGCTCCGACGGCCCCGGCCGAGGAGCCGGGTGAGGTGCTGCGCGGCGCCGGCGCGCGGATCGTCGCCAACATGGAGGCGAGCCTCGACGTCCCGACCGCCACCAGCTTCCGCGAGGTGCCCGCGAAGCTGCTGGAGGTCAACCGCCGGGTCATCAACGGCTACCTGGCCCGCACCCGCGGCGGGAAGGTCTCCTTCACCCACCTCATCGGCTTCGCCGTGGTCCGGGCCATCGCCGACACCGTGCCCGCCCTCAACCACACCTACGTCGAGGGCGGCGACGGCAAGCCCCGGAAGATCGCCAACGTCCACGTCAACCTGGGCCTCGCCGTCGACGTCGAGAAGTCCGACGGCAGCCGCACGTTGCTCGTCCCGGTGATCCGCGAGGCCGACACGCTCGACTTCGCCGGCTTCTGGGGCGCCTACGAGGAGCTGATCCGCAAGGTCCGCACCAACAAGCTCGGTCCCGACGACATGGCCGGCGCGACCGTGACGCTGACCAACCCCGGCACGATCGGCACGGTCCAGTCGGTGCCGCGGCTGATGCCCGGCCAGGGGGCGATCATCGGCGTCGGCCGGCTCGACTTCCCGGCCGCCTTCGCGGGCGCCGATGCGGCTGCCCTCGCCGAGCTCGGAGTGTCGAAGGTGATGACCGTGTCGTCGACCTACGACCACCGCATCATCCAGGGTGCCGAGTCGGGCCTCTTCCTGAAGCGCGTGGCCGACCTGCTGATGGGCGACGGCGACTTCTACGACCAGATCTTCCGCTCGATCGGCGTGCCGTACAGCGCGGTGAAGTGGCGTCAGGACGTCAACCCGGTCGACCACGACGAGGCGTCGCTCCAGAAGCAGATGCACGTCCAGACGCTGATCAACATGTACCGCGTGCGCGGGCACCTGATCGCCGACCTCGACCCGCTGTCGGCCGAGGAACCCCAGATGCACTCCGAGCTCGACCCGGCGACCTACGGGCTCACGATCTGGGACCTCGACCGCGAGTTCCTCACCGACGGGCTCGCCGGCCAGGAGCGCATGAAGCTGTCCGAGATCCTCGGCGTGCTGCGCAACGCCTACTGCCGGCGGGTCGGCATCGAGTACATGCACAGCCAGGATCCCGAGGAGAAGGAGTGGATCCAGGCGCAGGTCGAGGGGGCCTCCACCACGCTCGACCCCGTCGACCAGCACCACATCCTCGGTCGTCTGAACGCCGCCGAGGCCTTCGAGAAGTTCCTCGGCACCAAGTACCTCGGCCAGAAGCGCTTCGGCATCGAGGGCGCCGAGTCGGCGATCCCGATCCTCGACGCGGTGCTCGAGCGCGCCGCCGACGACGGCCTCGACGGCGCGGTGCTCGGCATGGCCCACCGCGGCCGGCTCAACGTCCTCAGCAACATCGTCGGCAAGTCCCTCGGCAAGCTGTTCACCGAGTTCGAGGGCTACATCGACCCCGACTCCACACAGGGCTCCGGCGACGTCAAGTACCACCTGGGTCAGCGCGGCACGTTCACGTCGCGGTCGGGCGCCGACATCGGCGTCGAGCTGGCCGCCAACCCCAGCCACCTAGAGGCGGTCGACCCGGTCGTCGTCGGCATGGCCCGGGCCCGCCAGGACCAGATCAACGATCCCGAGGCGTTCTCGGTGCTGCCGATCCTGGTGCACGGCGACGCCGCCTTCGCCGGGCAGGGCGTCGTGGCCGAGACGCTCAACCTGTCGACGATCAAGGGCTACCGCGTCGGTGGCACGATCCACCTGATCATCAACAACCAGCTCGGGTTCACGACCCCGCCGGACTCGGCGCGCTCCTCGGAGTACCCGACCGACGTCGCCAAGATGGTCCAGTCGCCGATCCTGCACGTGAACGGCGACGACCCCGAGGCCTGCGTCCGGGTGGCCCGCCTCGCGTACGCCTACCGGCAGCGGTTCAACAAGGACGTCGTGATCGACATGGTGTGCTACCGGCGCCACGGTCACAACGAGGGCGACGACCCCAGCTACACCCAGCCGCTGATGTACAAGCGCATCGACGCCCGCCGGTCGGTCCGCAAGCTCTACACCGAGGCGCTCGTCCGCCGGGGCGACATCACGATCGACGAGGCCGAGGCCGCGCTCGACGACTTCTCCCAGAAGCTGTCGTCCGCGCTGGAGGAGACCCGGTCCCAGGCGCCCGAGGGCGACATCCGGGCCCGGCCGCCGGCGCCGGCCCGCGGCGTGCTGCCCCACGTCAACACCGGGGTCGCCACCGAGCGGATCGAGGAGATCTACCAGGGCCTGTCCCGCCGCCCCGACGGCTTCATGGTCCACCCGAAGCTGGCCCGCCAGTTCGAGGCCCGCGACAAGATGTTCGACGACGGCGAGGTCGACTGGGCGTTGGCCGAGGCGCTGGCGTTCGGGTCGCTGCTGCTCGAGGGGGTGAACATCCGCCTCGCCGGCCAGGACTCGCGCCGGGGCACCTTCTCCCAGCGCCACAGCGTCCTCGTCGACTACGAGGACGGCGGAGAGTTCGCACCGCTCGCCCACCTCAGCCCCGATCAGGCCAAGTTCTGGATCTACGACTCGCTGCTGTCGGAGTACGCGGCGATGGGCTTCGAGTACGGCTACTCGGTGGTGGCCGAGGACGACACGCTCGTCCTCTGGGAGGCCCAGTTCGGCGACTTCGTCAACGGCGCCCAGATCATCATCGACCAGTACTTCACCGCCGCCGAGGACAAGTGGAACCAGCGGTCGGGCCTCACGCTGCTGCTGCCCCACGGCTACGAGGGTCAGGGCCCGGAGCACTCCTCGGCGCGCATCGAGCGCTTCCTCACGCTCTGCGCCGAGGACAACATCCAGGTCTGCAACGCCACCACGGCCGCGCAGTACTTCCACCTGCTGCGCCGCCAGGTGCACCAGACGGTGCTGAAGCCGCTCGTGATCGCCACGCCGAAGTCCCTGCTGCGGGCGCGCTCGGCCCGCTCGTCGGTGGGCGAGCTGCTGAACGGGTCGTTCCAGGAGGTCCTCGACGATCCCGGCGTCGCCGATCCCGAGGCGATCAAGCGACTCGTGTTCTGCTCGGGCAAGGTCGCCCACGACGCCATCGCCAAGCGCGACGAACTGGACGTACCCGCCGCGGTGATCCGCCTCGAGCAGCTCTACCCCTTCCCCCGCGGCCGGATCCGCGAGCTGCTCCAGCGCTACGCCAACGCGTCGGAGGTCACCTGGTTGCAGGAGGAGCCCGACAACATGGGCCCCCGGTCGTTCGTGGGGGAGCGGCTCTGGCCGATCCTCGACGAGTCGATCAAGTACACCGAGGTGTCCCGCGTCGGATCGGGCTCGCCGGCGGGCGGCAGCCACGCGATCCACGTGCAGGAGCAGGAGGAGATCCTCGCCCGGGCCTTCGAGGCCCTCTAGAGCATGGTCCCCGGGCCGGGGACGATCGAGGTCCGACCACCGCGCGCCGTCGTGCTGGCGGTGGGCGCGGTCGCCGTCGTCACCGCCGTTCTGTCGGTCGTCGCGCTGGCGGCGGGCGACGTGCTGGTGGGCGGGGCCGCCCTCGTCGCGTCGGCGTGGGTGCTCTCGGTCGTCGCCCTGGCCGCCGGGGCCGTGTCACGGGCTGACGCCGACGGCGTCGAGGTGCGGTGGATGCGCCGCCGGGTCGCGGTGCCGTGGACGGCGTTCGCCCGCGTCGAGGTCGAGCACCTCGGCGGGTCCCGCGCCCTGCCGGCGGTCGTGCTCGTCGGCCGTGACGGCGGAACGCTCCGCTGGACCCCGTGGTTCCCGTTCCTCTGGTTCGCGCGACGCCCGGTGAGGGACAGCACGGA
>JAAYBP010000448.1 GCA_012730075.1 Acidimicrobiales bacterium
GCCCGGCCGACGCCCGCGCCGCGCGCCGTGGCGACCACGGCGACGGTCAGCTCCGGTACGTCGGGGGCGACGAACCCGTAGCCGGCCCGCTCCGGAGGCAGGAGCCGGGTCCAGGCCGCACCGACCCGTCGGCCGTCGATGCGGGCGACCAGGCCGACCTCCGGCCCGGCCGCGTCGACGTCGCCCCGCCAGCCATCCAGGTAGCGGGCGACGTGGTCGTCACCGAGGGGGTCGGCGGGGCGGTCGGTGCCGGGCGGGAACGCCGCCTCGACGAGCATGGCGTCGAGGAAGGGCCGGTCGTCCGGCCCGGCGGGCAGCAGGGCGGGCGACGGGGTCACCGCAGCAGCCTGCCACCGCCCGACCTCCCACGGCTCGGAACCACACGAGGTGCCTGGAGGCCGAGCCGATAGGCGAGGCCGACCCGGCAAGCACGGCACCGCAAGTTCCGAGCGCAGCGAGGAATCCGTCTCGCGACGACGCTCGCTTTCCGCTAGCTCTCCTGGCACCTCGTGTGGGTTTCGCGGGTTGTCAGCGGCCGAGGCGGGCGTAGCGGGCTTCGGTGTCGCCCTTGGCGGCCCGCCACCAGTCCTCGTGCTCGCGGTACCAAGCGATCGTGGCCGCCAGCCCGGCCCGGATGTCGTGGTAGCGAGGCTCCCATCCCGTCTCGGTGCGCAGCTTCGACGAGTCGATCGCGTACCGGAGGTCGTGGCCGGGGCGGTCGTTCACGTGCTCGAACCAGTCGGCCGGCTTGTCCATCAGATCGAGTAGCAGGGCGATGATCTCCCGGTTGGAGCGCTCGCCGTCGGCGCCGATCAGGTAGGTCTCGCCCGGTCGGCCCCGCTCGACGATCGTGATCACCGCGTCGTTGTGGTCGTCGACGTGGATCCAGTCGCGGACGTTCTCGCCGGTGCCGTAGAGCTTGGGCTTCACGCCGTCGATGATCCCGGTGATCTGGCGGGGGATCAGCTTCTCGACGTGCTGGTAGGGCCCGTAGTTGTTCGAGCAGTTCGAGAGGGTCGCCTCGATGCCGAAGCTGCGGACCCACGCCCGCACCAGCAGGTCGGCCCCCGCCTTGGTGGAGCTGTAGGGGCTCGACGGGTTGACCGGTGTCGACTCGGTGAACCGCTCCGGGTCGTCGAGGGCGAGGTCGCCGTAGACCTCGTCGGTGGAGATGTGGTGCAGTCGGACGCCGTGGCGGCGGACCGCCTCGAGCACCCGGAACGTGCCGATCAGGTTCGACTCGACGAACGGCCACGGGTCGTCGAGTGAGTTGTCGTTGTGGGACTCGGCCGCGAAGTGCACGACGACGTCGGCGTCGGCCACCAGCGAGTCGACCAGGTCGGCGTCGGCCAGGTTGCCGTGGACGAACGTGATGTCGTCCGCGACCGGAGCCAGGTTGTCGACGTTCCCGGCGTAGGTGAGCGCGTCGACCACGGTGATCTGCCAGTCGGGGCGCGTGGCGCGGGCCCGGTGGACGAAGTTGGCGCCGATGAAGCCGGCGCCGCCGGTGATCAGTGCTCGCAACGGGGGTCTCCGTTTCGGGGGAGGGTCCGGTCATGATGGCCGATCGGCGGCGGTCCGTGGGCACGCCCTCCGAGGACGGCGGTCCTCGGCGGCCCTGGCATGATCGGCCCGTGTCGAGCGTGCTCGCCGTCGTGATCGTCCTGGTGGCCGTCGCCCTGGTGGTGGCGGTCGCGCTCGGCGTCGTCGGCCGGGAGGTGGCCCTGCTCGCCGACCGGGCCCAGCCGTCGGTGTTCGAGATGGAGGAGGCGGTCGCCTTCATCGCCGAACGGCTCCCCGCCGCCGTCGCCGGCCGCATCACCCACGACGACCTGCGTTGGATCCTCCGCGCCGACGCCGACGCGCTCGAGCGCTTCACCGACGAGCAGGTCGCCGAGGGCGACGTCGACCTGGTGATCGACGAGGTCGACGCGGTGGCCCGGGTCCTCGCCCGGGTCGAGGAGGAGCGCCCCGACCTCGACGACGCCGACGTGGCCGCCGTCCTCGACGCCCGCACCGTCTACCTCCGGGCCATCGGCGCGATCGGGGTCCCCGCGGACGACGTCGACGTCGATACCGACTGGACCGACGACGACGTCGACACCGAGCCCCGCCACTCCGACGCCGAGCCTCGCGACTCCGACGCCGAGGGCGACGGCACGTAGCCGTCGGCACACCGTCCGCGGGGAACACGGTGTGACCGGCGACATACGTACGTCGGTGGAGCCCCCGAAGATGCGTCATGTTCCCGATGTGCGCGACCCGTTCAGGGGATGACACTGGTGTCGTTCCCGGAGGTACCGGGGGCGGTGAGAGGAGGTCCATCGTGTTGACTCCCGATGCACGCGATGTCCTGGCCGCCGATCGCCGGGCCCGCGTGGCCCGCGGTATCGGTGACGTGCGCCTCGGCCGTCGGGTCCGCTGGATCCGGCGGTCCGGCCGCGCCGGTGCCGCCGTCCGCCCCGCCGGTCGCCCCACCGCCCGTCCCGTCGGGAGCCCGGTGGTCGCCCCGGCCCCCGTCACCGGTCGCCCCGAGCCGGTCGCGGCCCGTCGCCGCGGCCGACGTCCCACGCCCCGGCGCCCCGCCGCCGGCGTCCCCGCCCCGGTCGGCTGACCGCTCGGTACGCTCGGACCCGGTGTTGAGCGGACGCAGCGGCCTCAGCCCGGTGATGGTCGGACGCGGCGACGCGCTCGACCGGCTGACCGGCGCCCTCGACCGCCCCGGCACCACGGTCGTGCTGGTCGCCGGCGAGGCGGGGATCGGCAAGACCCGCCTCGTGCGCGAGCTGATCGACGCCGCCCCGCGCGGCAGGCGGGTCCTCTCCGGGCAGGCCGACCCCGGCAGCTCGGGCCGGGCCTTCGCCCTGGTGGCCGACCTGCTGACCGACCGGTTCGGACCGGGCGACGAACGGGTCGAGGCGCTCGCGTTCCACGTCGACGGGTCCGCCCGTCCCGAGGACGCCCGCAGCGCCGGGCTGGAGCGGATCAACCGGGCCGCGGGCATCGTGCGCGAGGCGGTCTCCGGCGCACCGGCGATCGTCGTGCTCGACGACCTGCACTGGGCCGACGCCGAGAGCGTCGCCGTGTTCGACGACCTCGCCGAAGGTTCCTCCGAGCCGCTGCTGCTCGTCGGGACGTACCGACCCGGGCCGCTCGACCACCGGCACCCGCTGACGTCCCTGGTGCCCAGCCTCGAACGGCGGATCGACCTGGTGCACCTCCGCCTCGGGCACCTCGACGAGACGGCGGTCGCCGACTTCATCCGGGCGGTCACCGGGGTCGAGCCGGGCCACCGCCTCGCCGCCGCCGTTCGGGCCCGCACCGGCGGCAACCCCTTCTACCTCGAGCAGCTCCTCCTGAGCGTCGACGCCGACGACCTCGACGATCTGGCCGCCCGGCCCCTGCCGTGGAACCTCGCCGAACTGCTCCGCGCCCAGGTCGACGAGCTCGACCGCGGCACCCAGCGGGTGCTGGAGACCGCCGCCGTGCTCGGTCGGCGCGTCGGGTTCGACCTGCTCGCCGAGGTCTCGGGCCTCGACGAGGGTGAGCTGATCGATCACCTGCGCACCCTCGTCGCCGACGGGCTCCTCGACGAGCCGGAGACCGACTGCTTCGAGTTCGTCCACGACCTGACGCGGGAGGCCACCGCGGACCGGCTGCTCGGTCGGGAGCGCCGTCACATCCACGCCGCCGCGCTCGACGCGCTCACCGCCGCCCGCAGCCGTGACTGGACCGCGCTCGCGCGCCACGCCGAGGGCGCCGGCTGCCCCGACCGGCTGCTCGCGGTGGCCGCCGAGGGGGTCGCCGACTACCTCGGCGGTGGGTCGAGCCTCCAGGCGCTCGGCCTCGCCGAGCGGGCCCTCACCGTCGCGCCCGACGATCCGACGCTCCTCGCCCACGCGGCCCGCGCAGCCTGGTTGACCGGGCTCCTCGACGATGCGCTCGGCCACTGCGCCCGGCAGGCGGAGGTTGCGACCCGGGCGGGCGACGCGGAGGCGTTGTCGGCCGCCCGACGGCTCGAGCTGCGGCTGCACTGGGAGCGGGGCGACGACGCGGCGCGTGCCGCCCGCCGGGACGAGCTGGTGGCCGGCGTCGACGATCTGCCCGACGGCGTCGAGCGGGCCCGGGTGCTCCACGTGCTCGCCCAGGACGCCATGCTCGACCGCCGCCCCGACGACGTCGAGCGCTGGGCGACCGAGGCGGAGGCCGCGGCCGGACGTCTCGACCTGCCCGACATCGCGGTGGCGGCCCGGGTCGAGCGGGCCAGCGCCGCGGTCGACCTCTCCAGCGGTGCGGCCGAGGCGGTCGACGCCCTGCTGGCGGTGGCCGACGAGGCCGAGCGCGTCGGCCAGGACGTGAGCGCGGCGCGGGCGATCCACAACGCGGCGTTCGCCGAGCCGGTGCAGCGCGACCCGGCCCGCGCCCGCCGGCTGTTCGAGCGGATGCGCGTCATCGCCGACCGGGCCGGGTTCACGTCGATGTCGCTCGTCTCCTACGCCGAGGGTCTCGGATCGGTGGCCCTGGTCGAGGGTGACCTCGACGCCGCGCTCGACTGGTTCCAGGAGGGGGTGCGGCGCAACCTCTCGACCGACTCGGCATCGTGGCTCGACCTCGTCCTGGTCGGCGCCCTGCTGGAGGCAGGCGACGTCGGTCGGGCCCGGCAGCTCCTCGACGACATCGACGTCCGCGGCCTGGGGCGGGGCTGCAACTCCGGCCGCCCGGACCCGACCAGTGGGTGGGGGAGCCAGAGCGTGACCGTCGCCCTCCAGCGGGCGACGCTCGACCTCCTCGCCGGGCAGCGGGACGACGCGGCGCGCCGCGTCGACGAGGTGATCGCCACCGGTGGAGCGCTCGACGCCCGCGACGTCGGCCGCCTCCTGCCGCGGGCGCTCGACCTCGGGCTCGACCTCGATCGGGCGGTCGCGCTGGTGTCGGCCATCGGCTACTTCGCCGGGGCCGGCCGCGACGCCGCCGAGACGTGGCGCGACCGCTACGGCGCCCACATCGCACTCGCCCGGGGCGACGCCGCCGCGGCCGCCGAGGGCTTCGCCGCCCTCCGGTCCGACGACGCCTACCGCGTGCACGGCCAGGTCTGGGAGCGGGGCATCGACGCCGTCGCCGCCGCCCGCGCCGCGCTCCAGATCGGCCGGGCCGACGAGGCCGCCCGCCTCGCCGAGGCCGCCGAGCGTGACCTCGTCCGCTGGTCCGGCTGGCGACACGAGCAGCTCGACGCGCTCGCCCGGCGGCTCGGCCGGGTGAGCACCGACGGCGGGGCCGACGACGGCTCCGGGTTGACCCGGCGCGAGCGCGAGGTGCTCGAGCTGGTCGCCGAGGGTCTCACCAACGGCGACATCGCCGAGCGGCTCTACATCAGCCCGCGCACCGCCGGGGTGCACGTGTCGAACATCCTCGGCAAGCTCGGCGTGTCCACCCGCACGGAGGCGGCCGCCTGGGCTCTCCGCACCGGAGCGGTGTCGCTCGGCGACCGCCCCGACGCCTGATCGGGCCCGGTCGGGCGCCCCGCGGGGGACGGTTCCGGCCTCCGGCCGCGAGGGGGAGGCGCACTAGGGTCGGCGGCCATGGAGCGGCCGATGAAGTTCGAGCACAACCGGTGGGTCGGCGACAAGCGCGTCCAGCGGGTCCACGACCTCGACCACTGCGAGCCCGACGTCATCGCCGAGTTGATGGAGGCCCGCACCTACCTCGCGTTCGGGCCCGACTCGCTCCCCGAGGCCCGCAACCGCGGCTACCGGCTCTGCTCTTGTCCCGGCACCGTCGCCGCCCATCGGGCCGAGGTCGACGCCGACGCCACCGCCGACGCCTGACCGGCGCGTCGCCGCGTGGCCGTCGACGACCATCCGATCCGATCCGCCGGCCTCGAACTCGTAGGCCACCTCGCCCGCCCGCGGGGACGGAGCAGCTCGGGCCGCCCCGGCCTGGTCCTGACCCACGGCCTGCCGCCCGCCACCGCGGGTGCGGCCGACACCGGCAACGACCTGCCGGAGCTGGCCGACCGCATCGCCACCGGGCTGGGCTGGATCGTCCTGGCGGTGCGGTTGCGGGGCGCCGGCGGCTCGCCGGGCGACTTCTCGCTCGCCGGGTGGCGCGAGGACCTCGCCGCCGCGGTGGCCGAGTCGGCGCGGCTCCCGGACGTGCGCGGCGCCTGGCTGGCGGGCTTCGGCACCGGCGCCGCCCTCGCCGTCGTGGTGGGTGCGGCCGACCCCTCGGTCCGGGGCGTGGCCGGACTCGCGGCGCCGGCCGACTTCGACGACTGGGCCGCCCAGCCGCGCCGCCTCCTCCAGCACGCGCGGGAGATCGGGATCATCTCGAGCCCCGGCTTCCCCCCGCAGCCCGAGCTCTGGGCCCGGGAGATGCGGGAGATCAAGCCGGTCGCCGAGGCGCGACGGTTGGCGCCGCGCCCGCTCCTCCTGGTGCACGGCGACGAGGACGAGGCGGTGCCGGCGTTCGACTCGCGGGTGATGGCCGACGCCCACGGCTCCGCCGAGCTGCGCATCCTGAGCGGGGCCGGACACCAGCTCCGCCACGAGCCCCGGGCGATCGCCCTCCTGCTCGGCTGGCTCGACCGGCAGGCGAACCTCGAACGCACCTGACGGGCGGGCGGGTCGGACCGCTCGCCGGCCTACGGGACGGTCGGCCGCCTACCAGCTCCCGCCGCCGCCGCCCCCTCCACCGCCGCCGGAGAACCCGCCGCCGGAGAAGCCCCCGCCGGAGAAGCCGCCCCCGCCGCCACCCGACGGCGCCGGCGCGGTGTGGGAGCTCTGGAACGCGCTCGCGTAGATGTACGGGGCCATGACGTTGCCGCTGGCGGCCTGCTCGGGCGGTGGGACCGACGACGCGGCCATCGCCCGATTCCACGCGTCGGCCTCCCCGAGGGCGACCGCCCAGGCGGAGTACTCGCGGAGCAGGCCGTTGTTCCAGGCCCACTCGACGTGCTGCGCCTCGCTGTCGTGGAGGAAGCGCCGGAACGACTCGGATCGGAGGGCGATGGCGGAGCCCTTGGCGGTGAGGCTGCGGGTGAGCGCCCAGTACGCCGCGGCGGCGACGGTCCCCGCGACCAGCACCGTGAGCACGACCGCCGCCGGAGCCGACTGGATGCCGAACACCGGGATCGACGCACCGCCCGCCAGCATCATGAACGGCACGATCAGGCACGCCAGCGCGGGGCCGAGACCCCGAACCGTCGTGACCGCGGCGGCGCCGCCGCCTCCGCTCGGGGGGCGTCGACGGAACGTGCGGGACGACGCGACCCAGACCGACACGTGGTTGGCCGCCTGGGCCCACGCCGACGCGAAGCCGGCGTCGTAGGAGCCGAGCCGGAGCTCGCGCCCTCCCGGCATCAGCTGGTTGAGGATCGCCGCCGTGGGCGGATCGGCCTGGTGCGCCTTCTCGCCGGGCCGCATGACGACCTCGCCGTCCTCGTTGCTCAGGTCGAGCACGTCTCGCGCCACCAGCGCCGAGAACCAGGCGCCGATCGTGCGCTCGTCGATGCGTTCGCGGAGCACCGCCGAGGCCATCCACGGCTCGACGCCGCCCGGCGGCACGAACTCGATGCCCGCCAGCTCGGCCATGTCCGCGTCGGCGACCATGCGGGTGCCGGGGGGTGGACCGTCGGGGGCGTCGTGGTGGGGGCCGAAGGACTCGTCGCCGAAGGGGACGAACGCGGCGTCGGTGGCGCCGCCGCCGGCGACCTCGTTGCGGCCGAGCTGGCGGCAGGCGAAGTAGACCGCGCCGGCCGTCAGGGCTCCGAGCGCCCCGACGATCGCCGCCCAGCGCAGCCGCTTCGAGCCGTCGCGGTCGTGGAACGGGGGCAGGTCGGGGAGCGTCGAGTCGGACCGGGCGGTGATGTCGCCGTCGATCGTGACCGCCTCGTTCGCCGGCAGCTCGTCGAGCGTCACCTCGTAGCCGCCGTCGACCTCCTCGATCGGGCAGCGGTCGGTCGAGCGCAGCGGACCGGTGAAGCACCGCGGCTCGTCGAAGGTCGCGCCGAGGATGCGGATCCGCACGTCGTGGCTGGCGACCGGCCACTCGTTGCCGATCGCGTCGAGCGCGAAGCGGTCGCCCCGGATCAGCGTCGGCAGGGTGTAGGTGATGACGTACCGGTGCCGGCCCGACACCGTCTCCGACGCGCTGCCGATGCGGTACTCGCTGGCGCCGCCGACGAGCGACGGGACGACCTCCGTGGAGGCGGTCGGCGACTCGACCGTCAGGTCCTGCGGGAAGCCGGCGTCGTTCGGGATGCGGCGGTAGATGCCGTGCTTGCCGGTGCTCAACCCGAAGTCCCAGTCGATCACCTCGCGGACCGTCACCGAGTCGCCCTCGGGGGAGACGGTGGCGACGACGTCGTACGCGGCGATGCGCTCCGGACCGACGGCGGGGCCGATCACGCCGATTCCGGCGAGGGCGGCGAGGACGGCGACGACGGCGGCGACGATCGCCGTGCGGAGGCGGAGTCGGATGTTCACGGTCGGCCGCTCAGCTCCCGGCGGCGCGCTTGGCGGCCGCCTTCTGCTCCCGCTTCCAGGCCCGCACCCGGTCGAAGGCGTCCCGAGAGTCGACGTCGGCCACCGACAGGCGGGTGCCGTCGGCGAACGGGCCGGCGGCCTCCTCCCAGCCGTCGGGGCGGACGCCGAGGCGCTTGGCGAGCACGGCTACGAAGATCCGGGCCTTCTCCTCACCGAACCCGGGGAGGGCGCGCAGCCGGCCGAGCAGGTCGGCCCCGTCGGCGGCCTCGGTCCAGAGGCGTTCCGTGCGGCCGTCGTAGGCATCGACGATCGTGGCGCACAGTGCCTGGGTGCGCTCGCCCATGCTCTTGGGGAACCGGTGGAGGGCGGGCGGGCCGCGGAAGATCGCCTCCATGTCGGCCGGGTCGGTCGCGGCGATGGCCGCCGCGTCGAGCGGCGCTCCCCCCATCCGGTCGGCGAGGTCGCGGGGCGACGTGAAGGCCTTCTCCATCGGGATCTGCTGGTCGAGCAGCATCCCGACGATCAGGGCGAGGGGATCGGTGACGAGCAGCGCGTCGGCCTCGGCGTCGCCGGTGACGGGGAAGGTGGGCACGGCCCAACGGTACCCACGGAAGCACCGCCGGGGGCGCGCCCCGATCCGCGCCGCGCCGTCGCGTACCGTCGGCGTCCGTGCCCGCCCCCGGTCCCCGACGCCCCGGCCGACACCGCGACCGCCGCGCGGCTCGGCCCGCCCTCCGGGCGTCGATCGTCGCGCTCGCCGTCGCCCTGGTCGCCGCGGGCTGCTCGAGCGGTGGCGACGACGACACGGCCAGCACCTCGCCGCTCGAGTCGACGACCGGCGACCGGGTCGAGGTCACCGCCGCCGAGCTGGGCCCCTTCGCCGTCGATCCCGGGCTGGTCGCCGGGCCCGGCACGCCGCTCGGTGGCGGCCTGTCGGTGCCACCGGGCGCGGTGCTGCTCGGCGTCGCCTTCCCCGACCTCCGCGGCGGGGGCTTCCGGGCCGGCCTGCTCGTGACGGGCAGCCCCGTCGAGGTGTTCAACGCGGTCGGCGACCAGGCCCGCGGTCTGGGGATGGAGCGGGCGGACGGGAGCTGCGCGGGCGACGCGGTGGCGACGACCTGCCGCGCCCGCTTCGTCGACGGGTCCGACGGTGAGGCGCTGACGGTCGACCTCCTCCGGCGCGTCGACGACCGGGGCGTCGTCTCCGGGCTCGGGCTGCGCTACCGCCCGCCGGGCAGCTCCGACGAGGACCCGCCCGGCGGCCAGTCGACGCCGACCCAGCCACTCGCGGATGTGCTGCTGCCCGCCGAGACGATCCCGGGGCCCGACCCGGCCGACGTGGGCGCCCTGCTCCGGGCGGGGGACGCCCCCGCCCGCTCGGTCGAGCGGGGCAGCGCGATCATCGGCCTGCCCGGACCGTGCGGCTGCGATCGGCCCGGCTGGGGGTTCGTCGCCGAGATCACCGGGGTCGTCCACGACGTCGTCGCCGCGTACGCCCGCCAGTTCTCCGACCTCGGTGAGGCACCCGACATCTCCGAGCACCGGCGGGGCGACGTGACCCTGTTGGGCGTCCGGGTCGGCGACGAGGACGGCGCCCACGCCGAGGTCAGGGCGGTCGTCCCCGACGACGGCGCGGCCTACCTCGCCGTCTCCATCGTCGGCGCCTGATTCCGCCCGACGCGGGTCGGCGGGGGCGTCGCGGGCCGGGTCGCCGTGATCAGCGCAGCCAGGGGGCGACCGCCTCGACGTCGATGCCGTGGCGGGCGGTGGCCTTGGCCACCTCGCCGACCTCGATCCGCCTGGCGCGTGCGAGCGACGACAGGACGGCGACGGTGACGTGGCCGGCGTCGACCTCGAAGAACGACCGCAGCGCCTCGCGGGTGTCGGAGCGGCCGAACCCGTCGGTGCCGAGGGCCGTGTACGGGCGGTCGACCCAGCGCGAGATCTGGTCGGGGACCGCCGCCATGAAGTCGGTGACGGCCACGACGGGCTCGGGTCCGTCGCCGAGCAGCTCGGTGACCCGCGGTACGCGGGGAACGTCGGCGGGATGGAGCCGGTTCCACCGTTCGACGTCCAGCGCCTGCTCGCGGAGCTGCTTCCAGCCCGGGGCGCTCCACAGGTCGACGCCGATGCCGTGCTGCTCGGCCAGCTCGTCGCGGGCGGCGCGGGCGGCCCCGTGGGCGGTGCCGGAGAACAGGATCGACGCCGCCCGTTCGGTGCCATCGGGGGCGTCGGCCCAGCGGTACAGGCCCTCGACGATCCCGTCCTCGGCACCCTCGGGCAGCGCCGGCATCACGTGGTTCTCGTTGTAGAGGGTCAGGTAGTAGTAGACGTCGCTCGGGTCGGGGCCGTACATGTCGGTGATCCCGTGGCGCACGATGGTGGCGACCTCGTACGCGAAGGCCGGGTCGTAGGCGCGGCACGCCGGCACGGTCGAGGCCAGCACGTGGCTGTGGCCGTCCTGGTGCTGGAGGCCCTCGCCGAGCAGCGTGGTGCGCCCCGCGGTGGCGCCGAGCAGGAACCCGCGGGCGCGGTGGTCGGCCGCCTGCCACAGCAGGTCGCCGACGCGCTGGAAGCCGAACATCGAGTAGAAGACGAAGAACGGCACCATCGGCACGCCGCGGGTGGCGTACGCGGTGGCCGCCGCGGTCCACGAGGCGACCGACCCCGCCTCGGTGATGCCCTCCTCGAGCACCTGGCCGTCGCGGGTCTCGGTGTAGGAGAGCAGGAGGGCGTGGTCGACCGGCTCGTACTTCTGGCCCTGCGCGGCGTAGATGCCGAACTCCCGGAACAGGGCGTCCATGCCGAACGTGCGGGCCTCGTCGGGGATGATCGGGACGACCCGTCGGCCGAACCCCTCGGTGCGGGCCAGGGCCCGGAGCAGTCGCGTGAACGCGGTGGTGGTGCTGGCCGCGGTCTGGCCCGAGCCTTCGAGCAGCTCGGCGAAGGCGTCGGTCGGCGGTAGCGGCAGGGCCCGCCGGGTGCGGACGACCCGCGACGGCAGCGGGCCGCCGAGGGCCCGGCGCCGCTCCATCAGGTAGCGGTGGAGGTCGCTGCCCTCCGGTGGCCGGTAGTAGGGCGGCTCGGCGTCGTCGGCGAGGGACTCGGCGGGGATCTCCTCCTGCAGGTGCAGGCGCTCGCGCAGATCCCGGAGCTGGAGCATCGTCATCTTCTTGATCTGGTGGGTGGCGTTGCGCGCCTCGACGCCCTCGCCGAGGGTCCAGCCCTTGATCGTCTTGGCGAGGATCACCGTCGGCGCCCCGCGCTGCTCGGTGGCGGCGCGGTACGCGGCGTAGAGCTTGCGGTAGTCGTGGCCGCCGCGGGGGAGGGTGCGCAGCTCGTCGTCGGACAGGTGCTCGACCATCGCCCGCAGGCGTGGGTCGGGCCCGAAGAAGTGGTCGCGGATGTGGGCGCCGTCGCTCACCGCGTAGCGCTGGAAGTCGCCGTCGACGGTGGTGTTCATCTTGTCGAGGAGCACGCCGTCGACGTCGCGGGCGAGCAGCTCGTCCCACCGCGAGCCCCAGATGACCTTGATGACGTTCCAGCCTGCGCCGCGGAACACGCCCTCGAGCTCCTGGATGATCTTGCCGTTGCCGCGGACCGGGCCGTCGAGGCGTTGCAGGTTGCAGTTGACGACCCACACGAGGTTGTCGAGCTGCTCGCGACCGGCGAGGGCGATGGCGCCGAGGGTCTCGGGCTCGTCGGTCTCGCCGTCGCCGACGAAGCACCACACCCGGGTCTCGTCGGTGGCATCGATGCGCCGGGCGTGCAGGTAGCGGTTGAAGCGGGCGTGGTAGATCGACGAGATCGGGGCCAGACCCATCGACACCGTCGGGTACTCCCAGAAGTCCGGCATCAGCCGCGGGTGCGGGTAGCTCGACAGGCCGCCGTCGGGGTCGAGCTCGCGCCGGAAGCGGTCGAGGTCGCCCTCGTCGAGGCGGTGCTCCAGGAACGCCCGGGCGTAGATGCCGGGCGCGGCGTGGCCCTGGATGTAGAGGGCGTCGCCGGCGCGGCCGCCGTCCTTGCCCCGCCAGAAGTGGTTGAAGCCGACGTCGTAGAGCGCGGCCGACGACGCGAACGTGGCGAGGTGGCCGCCGATGCCGTCGGCCGCCTTGTTGGCCTTGATGACCATCACGGCCGCGTTCCACCGGATGAACGCGCGCAGGCGTCGCTCGGCGTCCTCGTCGCCGGGGAACCAGTAGCGCTCCTCCTGTTCGCGGGCGGGGATCGTGTTGACGTACGGCGTCCGGATCGGGGCGGGGATGCCGAACTGGAGCTCGTGGCTGCGCTCCAGCAGCTTCTGCATCAGGAACTCGGCGCGGGCCCGGCCCTTGACGCTGGCGACGGCGTCGAGGGACTCGATCCACTCCCGCGTCTCGTCGGGGTCGGTGTCGGGGAGGCCTCCGACGAAGTCGTCGTTGATCGACATGCCGGTGCGCTCCTGTCCCTTGGGTGGTCCTGCGACCACTCTCGCAGCACCGGCGCCGGTTCGCACCCTCGGGCCGGTTCGGCGGCGGGTCGGCGGCACGGCCGTGCCGGTCTGCGATGCTCGGCGCCGTGGCCACCACCGTGTACACCGACGGCGCCTGCTCGGGGAACCCCGGTCCCGGCGGGTGGGCGTGGGCGGTGCCCGACGGTCCCTGGGCCCGGGGGCACGACCCCGACACGACCAACCAGCGCATGGAGCTGATGGCCGCGCTGAAGGCGGTCGAGATGCTCGATGGTCCGCTCGACATCGTGAGCGACTCGACCTACTTCGTGAACTGCTTCCGCGACGGGTGGTGGAAGGGCTGGCAGAAGCGGGGGTGGACCAACTCCAAGAAGGAGCCGGTCAAGAACCGCGACCTCTGGGAGCCGCTGATCGAGGCGCACCGGGCGGGCCGCTTCGGCGTCCCGCGGTGGGTCAAGGGCCACTCCGGCGACCGCATGAACGACATCGTCGACCGTCTCGCCGTCGCGTCGGCCCAGGGGGGAGACGCCGCGTCGGGCGACACCGCCCCGACCCCCGACGACCTGGGTCCGCCGGACGATCCGGCACGCGGGCGCGCCGGATCGTCCGGTACCGGCTCGGGGCCGGGCTCCGACTCCGGATCGGGGTCCGGTTCGGGGCGGCTGGCGGACCTCGACCGGGACGAGCGGCGGGCGGAGCGGCGCCGTCGCGACGGTCGCATCCCCGAGGGGACGCTCCTCGTCGTCGGGGGTCAGCGGGGCCTGCCGGACGATCCGACCCAGCTCCGGATCCTGCGCCGCCGGCTGGCGCAGATGGTCGACGGGTACGCCGAGCTGCACCCCGACCTGCTGGTGCTGACCGGCCTGCGCCCGGGCGCGGAGGCGCTCGGCGGTGAGGTGGCCGACGACGTCGGCGTCGGGTGGGCGGCGGTGCTGCCGTGGCCCGAGCCCCAGCGGTCGCTCGGCGCGGCCGACCGGCGTCGCTTCGACGAGCAGCTCGCGACGGCCCCGGCGACGGTCCTGCTGGAGAAGAAGGTGCCCGACGACCGGCCCGGGCGCGCGGCCGCGCTCAACCGGCGCGACGCCTGGCTGGCCGGCGCGGCCGACCTCGCCCTCCTGCTGTGGGACGGCACCGAGCCGACCGTCCGCGACCTCGTCCGCCGCTTCGAGAAGGCCGTCGGCGACGACCTCACCCTCCTCTGGCCCGCCCCCTGACGACCGACCGGTCCGGCCGGCGCGGCCCGACACCCGGTACCGGGTTCCACCTGTCGTCGCGGTCGGTTCCCGCTGGGGCATGCTCGTCGGGTGGCCGGCGCGTCCCGATCCCGAGTGGGCGTCGACACCGGCGGGACGTTCACCGACGTGGTCGGCGCCGACGGCACGGTCGTCAAGGTGCCGTCGACCCCCGACGATCCCGGTCGGGCCGTCCGCGCGGGGGTCGGCGCGCTCGCCGGCGCCGACGCGGGCGCGGACGACGGTCGGCCCGCGGTGCTGGCCCACGGCACGACCGTCGCCACCAACGCCCTGCTGGAGCGGCGCGGCGCCCGGGTCGCGCTGGTGACCAACCGGGGCCTCGGCGACGTGATCGAGATCGGCCGCCAGGATCGTCCGTCGCTCTACGACCCGTTCGCCGATCGGCCCGACCCGGTGGTCGCCCGGGCCGACCGTCACGAGGTCGCGGGCCGTCTGGCGGCCGACGGCTCCGAGATCGAGCCGATCGACCCCGACGAGTCGGCCGCGCTCGACCTCGCCGGGGTCGAGGCGGTCGCGGTCTGCCTGCTCCACGCCGACCTCGACCCCGTCCACGAGCGCGCCGTCGGCTCGGCCCTGCGCGGGCGCGGCCTCGACGTCACCTGTTCGCACGAGGTGTCGCCCGAGTTCCGGGAGTACGAGCGAACGGTCACGACCGCGGTGAACGCCTACCTGCGCCCGCCGTGTCGCACCTACCTCCGGGGCCTCGACGCGGTGGCCGACGACGTGCTGGTGATGACCTCGGCCGGGGGGCTCGTCCCGCTCGACCGGGCGGCCGACACGCCTGCCGCCCTCCTGCTCTCGGGACCCGCGGGCGGGGTGGCGGCCGCGGCCGCGGTGGCCGCCGCCTGCGGGTTCCCCGACGCGGTCACCTTCGACATGGGCGGCACCAGCACCGACGTGTGCCTGGTGCGCGACGGACGCCCCGAGCCCGCCGCCGAGCGGGCGGTCGCCGGGCTGCCGGTGCGCCTCGCCGCGCTGGACGTCCACACGATCGGCGCCGGCGGAGGGTCGATCGCGGCGCTCGACCCCGGTGGCGCGCTGACCGTCGGCCCGCGCAGCGCCGGGGCGGTGCCCGGACCCGCCTGCTACGGGCTCGGCGGCACCGAGCCGACGGTCACCGACGCCGACCTGGCCGCCGGCCGCCTGCCGCCCGACACGGTGCTGCCCGGCCTGGGCCCCGTCGACCTCGCGGCGGCCGAGGCGGCACTGGCGCGGGCCGGGGTCACCGCGGATGGCGTGATCGCGGTCGTCGAGGCGGCGATGGAGGAGGCGGTGCGGGCGGTCACCGTCGCCCGCGGCGTAGACCCCCGGTCCCTCGCGCTGGTCGCCTTCGGCGGCGCGGGTCCGTTGCACGGCTGCGCCCTCGCCGACGCGCTGGGGATGCCGACGGTGATCGTGCCGCCGCGGGCGGGCGTCCTCTCCGCGGTAGGGATGCTGTGCGGCGAGCGCCAGCACCACGTCGTGCGCAGCCGACCGACCCCCACCGACCACCGCGGCCTCGACGCCGAGCGGGCCGACCTGGCCGCGATCGCCGAGGCCGCCCTCGCCGACGACCCGGCCGTCTCGGGCGCCGATCCGGGCGTCGAGGTGACGACCGCGCTCGACTGCCGGTACGCGGGCCAGGCCCACGAGCTGCGCGTGCCCGACGTCGCCGCGTTCGCCGCCGAGCACCGGCTCCGCAACGGCTACGACCGGCTCGACGCACCGATCGAGGTCGTGGCGGTCCGCGCCGTCGCCCGCCGACCGGCCCCGCTCACGATCGAGGACCTCCCGCCCGTCGCCCGGGTCGGAGCGGTCGGGCCCGCGGTGATCCCCGAGGCGGACTGCACCGTCCACGTCCCCGCCGGCTGGCGGGCCGACCCCGGTCCCCTCGGGGCCCTCGTCCTGAACCGGGTGTCACGGTGACGGCCGCGGCCGCGGGTCGGCTCGACCCGGCGGGGCTGGCGGTGCTGGTCGCCCGGTTGACCGGCATCGCGGAGGAGATGGGGGCGGTGCTGCGGCGGGGCGCGTTCAGCCCGAACATCAAGGAACGGACGGACTGCTCCGCCGCCCTGTTCACCGCGGACGGCACGCTGCTCGTGCAGGCCGAGCACATCCCGGTGCACCTCGGATCGATGCCCGCGTCGGTCGCCGCGGCCATCGACGCGCTCGGCCCCGACCCCGAGCCGGGGGTGCAGGCGATCGTCAACGACCCGTTCGCCGGCGGGACGCACCTGAACGACGTCACCCTCGTCGCCCCCTGCCACGCGCCGGACGGGCGGCTGATCGGGTGGGCGGCGAACCGGGCCCACCACGCCGACGTCGGTGGCGCCGCGCCCGGGTCGCTCCCCGCCGACGCCACCGACATCCAGCAGGAGGGGCTCCGCATCCCGCCGGTGCGGTTCACGCCGGAGGTCCGCGAACTGCTCGTCGCCGCCTCCCGCACGCCCGACGAGCGCCGCGGCGACATCGACGCCCAGGCCGGGGCGAACGCGGTCGGCGTCGCCCGACTCGCCGAGCTGGCGGACCAGCCGCTCGACGAGGTGATCGCCTACGGCGAGCGCCGCATGCGCGCCGCCCTGCGCGACCTGCCCGACGGATCGTGGACCGCGAGCGACGTCCTCGACTCGACCGGCGCCGGCCCCGACCAGCGCGACCCGGCCCGGGTGGTGGTCACCGTCACCGTCGCCGGGGACCGGATCACGTTCGACTTCACCGGCACCGATCCGCAGGGGGCGGGCAACGTGAACGCGGTCGAGGCGGTGACGACCAGCGCCGTGGTGTTCGCCCTGCGCTGCGCCATCGATCCGACCGTCCCGGCCAACGGCGGCGGCCTCCGGGCGGTCGAGGTGGTGGCCCCGGCGGGGACGCTCGTCGCCGCCTGCTTCCCCGCGGCGGTCGGCGCCGGGAACGTCGAGGTCAGCCAGCGGGTCGCCGACGTGTGCCTGGCCGCCCTCGCCCGCGCCGCCCCGGACCGCATCGGTGCCGCGTCCCAGGGGACGATGAACAGCGTGCTCGTCGGCGGGGCCGGGTGGGTGTACTACGAGACGGTCGCCGGCGGGCAGGGTGGCCGACCCGGACGGCCCGGCATGAGCGGAATCCACACCGTCATGACCAACACAGATCAAGTTGACTACCGATCAGCCGAACCCCGCCCTGGCCAGTCGGGAATTCACACCGCGATGACTAACACGCGGAATACCCCCATCGAAGCGCTGGAGCGGGCGTTTCCACTTCGGGTCCTGCGCTACCGACTGCGCCGAGGCAGCGGCGGGGCCGGGTGGTCGGCTGGGGGCGAGGGGATTGAACGCGACCTGATGATGCTCGAGGACGTGACCGTGAGCCTGATCACCGAACGGCGGGTGAGCCAACCCTGGGGCCTGGCCGGCGGCGAGCCCGGCGCGGTCGGGGAGAACTGGCTGCTGCCGGCCGGCGATGAAGCCCGAGCCGAGCTCCTACCTGACAAGTGCACGATCCAACTCAAGGCTGGCGATGTCCTCCGAGTGTCGACCCCGGGCGGCGGGGGATGGGGGGCGACGCCAGCCTCTCATGGAGGTGCTCGTTGACCTCCAACTGTCGTACCCCTAGCGTGTGACCTATGACCCACATGAGCGGTACTCGATCAGTGCTCGGGGCCTACCTGGGTGCATTCGTTCTGGTGGCGTCAAGTTTCGCCGCCCCCGAACAGGTGGCGGGCTCTCCCGATGCGCAGGCGACAGTCGAGTCGAGCACCGAGGACGTAGCAGGCTCCGAGGAGCAACCAGTAGACCCCGAAGATCCTGCCGTGACCTCCCTTCGGCGGGAGGGCGTCTCTGTCGAGCAAGCACGGGCGCAGATGGACGCTCAGGTCGCGGCCGGCGTGGCAGAGATGGAGCTACCCGGCGATCTTGAGTCCGCATACGGGGGTCGAAGGATCTTCCATGACCGTGGCGGCCTGGTCCAAATCACCGTGACTCAGGTCTCGAAAGCCGATGCGATTCGGGCGCACTTCGCCAGGTATGGGATCGACAATCTGGAGATTGCGTCGACACGGTACCCCGCGGCCGAGATGGAGCGAGTGGTCGAGGATCTACAGGTTCGAGTGCTTGAAAGCCGTACCGACGGGAGCGAGCGAGCCGTTGATGTTCTCTATCAAGAACTCGGCCACATCACGGTGGAGTTCGTGCCGGGTGCTGTCAATGAGATTGAAGCTGACATCGTCCGCACCGCCCAATCGGACCCGGAACTCTATTCGGTCATTCCCGTCGACAGCGTCAGCGAGGACGAGGAACTGGCCTGCGACATGACGGATCGCATCGAATGTGATCCGCCCTTGCGAGGCGGCCAGCTTACCCACACACCAAACGGATGTACCCTGGGGTTCGTGGTGCGCAGTGAGTCTGACAATCTCCCGTACGCGATGACCGCAGGGCATTGCGATGATTACGGACATTCAGTCAACTGGATTACTGACTTCTCCGACGAGTCAGATCATGCCATCGGCCCGTTTCACAACTCACGGAACGACACCCAAACCGACGTTGGCATCTGGCGAGTGAACAATCCCACGGGTTGGTCCTTCGGTTGGCCGCTGGTCACCGTTTCGCCGTATGGTGGAGGCCAAGGACGGAACGAGAACTACGTCATCGAACGTGTCCTCAATCCCGGGATTGGCGACCGCGTCTGCTGGACAGGCGGCAACAGCACCTTCACCTACTGCGGTGACGTGGACGTGTTGTACGGGACCGCTGGCGGCACGGCCGGGCTCTTTAGAGTGCCAGTGGGATGTCCAGATGGCGGTGATTCCGGAGGCCCGCACTTCGCAAGCAACGTTGCGTATGGGATCCTCTCGGCTGGCAATCCAGATGCCTGCGACGGTGTGTGGGCGGAGCAGGCACCGGAGGCAGCCGGTCATATGAACGTCTATATCCTCACAGCATGAGAGGCGTAGTTCGTCTGACGCTCATCGCTGCTGTGATACCGGTCCTCGCACTGGGCGGGTGTTCGTCGGACAAAGAGGGCGGGAGCCGGGTAGTCGGCCCGCCGACGACTACCGATGAGGCTGATGGTGAGTTGGGCGAGTTCCCAGGCGTACTTGGTGGAGAAGCCGACTGCTTGTGGCTAGAGACGGAGAACCAACGGCGCGCTCTCGTGTTTCCGCAGGGCACCACAGTACGGGACGCAGACGGCGCAGTCGTCCTGGTGCTCGACGGAGATGACGTGGCCAAGGTCGATGACGAGGTTGTTGTAACGGGTGGGTTCCGCGACGACGCTGAGTCTTGTATCGAAGGCGACAGCGGTGCGATCGTCGTGAACGACGTCCAGCTGGCTGAGTAGCGGAGCGGGCCGCCGGACGCTTCCCACGCTTGGGTGACCCGGTAGCGTCCAAGGTTCCAGACCTGATCCCGTTGTGCGCTGATCTGCTCGTAGATTGCTGCGTATCAGTCGGTCTCGTCATCGGTTGCGATTCCCTCGAGCGAGCTTGTCTCTGAGGAGCCTGCGTGGCGCTGCTTGTTGGTGTGTCGGGATGGCAGCTCGGTGTCCTGCGGAGACGATGCAGGGTGAACAGCAAAGACGATGCAGGTGTACAGCCGAGGCTTCTGCGGGCACCTTCTCCGCGCAGGTACGTCGCCATCCTGGCCCGCCGCGGGCGAAACGGACATGGACCGAGGTGAACTCTCCCTATCGAGTTTGATGGCTCTTCGCGTTGGCGTGGGGAGTTGAGGTAGGGGCCGGGGGTCCACCACGTGGGGCAGGGGCCCCGCCATCGTCACAGCTGTCGAAGGCAGCAACGATGGGAGACCCCTGCGATGGGCGACGGTATCGGCCTGGCCGAGGCCTTGTTGGGACTGGACGGCTTCCGGGTGCTCGAGGTCCACGAGACCCCGGCCGAGCTGGTCGTGAAGATCGAGACGACCGCGACCGTGGTCGGCTGCGACGGCTGCGGTGTGCGCGCTGAAGCCCAGGATCGAGTCGAGCGGGCCGTGCGCGATCTGCCCTGCTTCGGACGTCCGGCGCGGTTGGTGTGGGCCAAGCGCCGGTGGCGATGCCGCGAGGTCCTCTGCGCCCGCAAGACCTGGACCGAGATCTCGCCGCAGCTCGACGCGCAGCAGGTGCTGACCGACCGCGCCGGCGCCGAGGCATGCCGCCAGGTCGGTGAGCTCGCCCGGCCGGTGTCGAGGGTCGCCGAGGAGCTCGGGGTGTGCTGGTGGACCGTGATGAACGCCACGATCGAGCACGGCACCCGCCTCGTCGATGACCCCGCCCGGGTCGGAACCGTGCGCCACCTCGGCGTCGACGAGACCTCGTTCTTGAAGGCCAACCGGCACCACTCGACCCTCTACGCCACCGGGCTGGTCGACCTGCGCCGGTCCCGGTTGATCGACATGGTCGAGGGCAACAGCGCCGCTGACCTGCGCCGATGGACCGCCGGCGCCGACCCCGACTGGCTCGGGCGGATCCGGGTCGTGGCCACCGACCTGGCCCAGTCCTACCGCGCCGGGCTGTCGCCGCACCTCGATCACGCCCGGCGGGTCGCGGACCCGTTCCATATCGTGCGGGTCGCGAACCGCACCCTCGACCAGATCCGCCGGCGGGTCCAAAACGAGACCCTCGGTCACCGGGGCCGCAAGGCCGACCCGCTCTACCGGATCCGCAAGTTGTTGCTGTCGGGCGCCGAGCGGCTCGACGAACGACGGCACCGACCGGCTCCTGCTCGGCCTACGCGCCGGCGACCCGAACGACGAGGTCCTCGGCGGCTGGCTCGCCACAGAAGCAGTCCGTGACGTGTACCTCGCCGAGACCTGGGCCGACGCCCGGATGTTGTTGGACAAGGCCATCGCCGGCTGCCTGGCCGACCCGGTCCCCGAGGTCCGCGCTCTCGGTCGGACCCTCAAGTCGTGGCGGCGCGAGATCCTGGCCCACCACTCCACCGGCGCGTCGAACGGCCCGACCGAGGGTCTCAACCTGTGCGTGAAGAAGGTCAAGCGCTGCGGCCACGGCTTCCGGTCGTTCGAGCACTACCGGCTCCGCGTGCTCCTCCACGCCGGCGGAGTCACCTGACCCAACCGACCGACACCACCCCGGATCCGAACCCGCTCTCCCCACTCGAACGCGTAGAGCCAGTTTGATCCGACGACGAGCACACACTTGCACCGGGGGTGTCTGGTTGGCCGCCGGGTGGTCAACGGGATAGCCAGCGGGAGGTCGCCGGTGCGTTGCTGGCGCCTCCCGTTTGAGAAATTCGCGATCGATCGCGCGGTTTTCGTGGCCTTCAGGGGCCTACGTAGGTGTGCTGAGCATCGCGAAGTTCTCGGCGGCCCCGGATCCGGCGGCGTACTACCTGGAGGTCATCGCCAACGAGCGCGACGACTACTACCTCGCGTCGGGCGAGGCGCCGGGCCGGTGGATCGGCGCCGGGTCGGAACGGCTCGGGCTGGCCGGGGTAGTCGAGGCCGACGCTCTTCGCTCGGTGATCGAGGGACGCGACCCGGCGTCGGGTGAGGCGCTCACCAGGTGGCGCAAGATCAAGGGATTCGACCTGACCCTGTCGGCCCCGAAATCGGTGTCGCTGCTGTGGGGCCTCGGCGACA
>JAAYBP010000449.1 GCA_012730075.1 Acidimicrobiales bacterium
GGCGGGGATCACCCGGCGGCGGGGATCACCCGGTGGCGGGGGACCGCGCCGGTACGGTTCGGGGCGTGGAGCGAGCCCGGCAGCACGTCTCGTCCGGCAGCCCGTGGGAGATCCTGGTCGGGTACTGCCGGGCGGTCCGCGTCGGCGACCTCGTGGCGGTGGCCGGCACCGCGCCCCAGATGCCCGACGGTCAGGTCGACCCCGATCCCGAGGCGCAGGCCCGGCGCTGCCTGGAGATCATCCAGGGAGCGCTGATCGAGGCGGGCGGCGACCTCGCCGACGTGGTGCGGACCCGGATCTACCTCACCGACGCCCGCGACTTCGACGCGGTGGCCCGGGCCCACGCCGCCGCCTTCTCCGAGGTCCGGCCGGCCAACACCACCGTCGTCGTCGCCCGCCTGCTCGACGAGCGGTGGAAGGTAGAGATCGAGGCCGACGCCGTCATCAGCACCTCCCGCGACCGGTCCGCCACCGGCTGACCCGCCCCGCCGGTAGGTGCCCTGCCGTCGTCGCTCCCTCGGTGGGGCGGTGACGATGCGCGGTGCCTCCGCCCGGTCCCGGTCAGGTGCCCTCGGGCTGGTTCCACTCGGTCCAGCCGACGCCGGTACGACCGTCGGGGGTCCGGTAGCGGCACAGCGCACGGGGGAAGCGCGACGCCTGGCCCTCGGGCCCGACCAGGCGGACCGGCGCGAAGGCGACCGGTTCGATCTCCAGTCGGAGCGCAGGGTCGACGGCGTCGTGCTCGACCCACCCGGCGGTGGGGAACCCGTGGGCGCCGAGCGTCTGGCCCCGCCGGATGCCGTGCGTGCCGACCAGGTCCCGGCCCGGCGGCTGCACGTAGCCGGTCGCGTAGAGCACGAGGTCGTCACCGATCATGACGTGGGTGCCGTGGCTGCGGGTGCCGTCGTCGAGCGCGCACGAGGTCCACATCCAGTTGGCGGTCCACCAGTCGCGCACGCCCCACGAGTGGTCGCGCTGGCCCACGCCGTCGATCTCGATGCGGTCCTGGCCGAGGAGCACGTCTCCGTGGACCCGGCACGGCACCTCGTACCGGGTGGTGACGTCGTAGGGGTACAGGCCGCCGTCGGTCTCCCACTCGAGGTCGAGGCCGAAGGGGACCCGCTCGCCCCGCATCGCCCCGTAGGCCTCCGACGGGTCGTCGAGCGAGACGGCGAAGGACTCCAGGCCGAGCGACCAGTGGTCGAGCGGGGTCTCGACGTTGTGAGCGGCCCACAGGCCCTCGTGGCGCAGGTCGAGGCCGACGTTCGGGATCGGCACCTCGTGGTCGACGACGAGCACCAGCGGCCGCCCCTCCCCCACCAGGCACGCCCAGTACCAGGCGACGCCGAGGTTCGGGTACAGGCCGACCCGCACGTAGCCGCCCAGGGATCCGTCGCGCGTCGCCCAGTCGAAGTACCACGACTCGTTCCACAGCGGCTCCGGGCCGGGTTCGTGACGGTGCTCGTCGGCGGCGGGCACGGGCGGCGGAACGATCACCCGCCGGATCGTACGAGGTAACAGTTGGGGTCGGAGGAAAACCGTTACC
>JAAYBP010000450.1 GCA_012730075.1 Acidimicrobiales bacterium
CTCGGCGAGCCGATCGAGCTGCTCCGCCGGGCGGCCGACTGGGGCGTCGGCCTGGTCAGCGTCACCGCCGGCAGCCCGTACTACTGCCCGCACGTGCAGCGCCCCGCCGCCTTCCCGCCCTCGGATGGGTACCTCCCGCCCCGCGATCCGTTCGTCGAGGTGGCCCGACTGGCCGCGGCGGCCCGTGACGTCGCCGCCGCGGTGCCCGACGTCGCCGTCGTGGCGTCGGGGCTCAGCTACGCCCAGCAGTGGCTGGCCCACGTCGCCGAGCCCCTGGTCGAGGCGGCCCCGAACCTGCTCGCGGGGTACGGCCGCATGGCGCTCAGCTACCCCGACCTCCCCGCCGACGTGCTGGCCGGAAGCACGCTCGACGTCCGGCGCATCTGCCGGACCCTCAGCGACTGCACCACCGCGCCGCGCATGGGCCTGGTGTCGGGCTGCTACCCGTACGACCCGCACTACAAGGCGCTCCCCGAGCGCGAGGTGCTGGTGGCGGCCAAGCGGGGGGACGGCCGGTGAGCGGCCCGACGATCGCCTTCTCGATGTACGCCGGGCTGGAGGCGGCGGCGTTCCGGCCCGGGCACCTCGACCGGCTCGCCGCGCTGGGCGACGTGCTCGACCCGCTGGCCGTCGAGAGCCTCCCGCCGGAGCGGGCGGCCGCCGTGCTCGCGGAGGCCGAGGTGCTCGTCGGCCACTGGGGGTGCGCCCGCCTCGACGTCGACCTGCTCGACCGGGCGCCCCGGCTGCGGATGCTCGCCTACGCGGCCGGGACGGTCCGCGACGTCGTCACCGCGGAGACCTTCGCCCGCCTCGACCGGGTCACGTCGGCGGCCGCCGCCAACGCCGAACCGGTCGCCGAGTACACGCTCGCCGCGATCCTGTGGGCCAACAAGGACGCCTTCGCCGAGCGGGAGCGCGCCCGCGGCATCGACGTGCCCCGGCCCGTCCGGCGCCGGCCGGTCGGCAACTGGAACAAGCGGATCGGGCTGATCGGCGCGTCCCACGTCGGGCGGGCGGTCGCCCGGCTGCTGGGGCCGTTCCCGCACCTGGAGGTCGTGGTCTCGGACCCGTACCTCGACGAGGCCGGGGCGGCCGCCCTCGGCGCCCGCCTGGTCGACCTGCCGGAGCTGATGTCCACCAGCGACGTCGTCAGCGTCCACGCGCCCTGGCTCCCTGAGACCGAGCGGATGATCGGAGCCCCCGAGCTGGCCGCCATGCGCGACGGCGCGGTGCTGATCAACACGTCCCGCGGGGCGCTGGTCGACCACGACGCCCTCGTGCCCGAGGTCGAGTCGGGGCGGCTCACGGCGGTGCTCGACGTGACCGAGCCCGAGCCGTTACCGCGCGACCACCCGCTGCTGCACCTGCCGGGGTGCGTCGTGACACCGCACCTGGCCGGATCCCAGGGCACCGAGCTGTCGCGCCTCGCCGAGCTCGCGATCGACGAGGTCGAGCGCTGGGCCACCGGCGCTGCCGCCCGCTACCCGGTCACCGCCGCCGACCTCGGACGGATCGCATGACGCCGGATCGCGTGTTACATCTGGGGTCAGACCCCGGATGTAACACGCGGCCCGGGCGGGTGATCACCGGGATGTCGGCGGTGCTGCTGCCGTTCGCGGTCGACGGCTCGGTGGCGTGGGACGACCTGGCCGCCGGCGTCGACCGCACCGCGGCCGCCGGACTGGTGCCCGCCGTCAATATGGACACCGGCTACGGGCCGACCCTCGACGCCGCCACCCGCAGCCGGGTGCTGGCGGCCACCACCGAGGCCCTCGCCGGGCGCGAGCCGGTCCCGGGCTGGGCGTTCGTCGCCGGGGCCCACGTCGACGGCGACGGGCCCTTCGACGCCGACGGCTACCGCCGGGCCGCCGCCGAGGTCGAGGCCGCCGGCGGGGTGGCGATCCTGTTCCCCTCCGCGGGCCTGGCCGCGGTGCCCGAGCCGGAGGTCGCGGCCGCCCACGCGGCCGTGGCCGGGGCGGTCGAGCGGCTCCTCGGCTTCGAGCTGGGCCGCCAGTTCCACCCCCACGGCCGCATCTGGAGCGTCGACACCTACCGGGCGGTGCTCGACGTGCCGGGCGTCGTCGGGGCGAAGCACTCGTCGCTGCACCGGGCGCCGGAGTGGGAGCGCCTCGCCCTCCGTGACGCCCACCGGCCCGACTTCCTCGTGCTCACCGGCAACGACCTGGCGATCGACATGGTGCGGTGGGGGAGCGACTACCTGCTCGGCCTGTCGACGATGGCGCCCGACGCCTTCGCCCGACGCGACGCGCTGTGGGCCGCCGGCGACCCCGCCGTCCACGAGCTCGACGACGCCCTCCAGGCCCTCGGCGCGTTCACGTTCCGCGAGCCGGTGCCCGCCTACCGCCACGACGCCGCCATCGTCTGGCGGCGTCGCGGGTGGGCTCCGACGAGCGAGGTCGCCCCCGGCTCGCCCCGCCGTCCCGACGGCGAGGAGGCGGTCCTGGCGACCCTGCTCGACCGCCTCGACGACGTGATGGCCGACGTCGGGCAGGCCGGCGGCAGCTAGTCGAGGCAGTAGGTCGTGACCTCGGCGACGCCGACGACCGGGAGGCCGGTCTCGGTGACGAAGCGGTCGACGAAGCGGTGGGCGTCGTCCTCGGATCCGAACGGGATCGACACGGTCATCCAGCCGTGTGAGTCGTCGAGCCCCAGCGCCTCGACCGCACCCTGGTCGCAGGCGATCTCGCCCAGGCCGGGCTCGTAGCCGAGGGACTCGGCGGCCAGGTTGGTCGGCTCGTCCTCCAGGGGGACGAAGCCGCCGTTCGCCGCGGTCGGGACGGCCACCAGGTACGCGATCCACGTCCGGCCGCCCTGCACCAGGTCGTAATGCTGGGGCGGCCACCCCTCCGTCGCCGGATCGACCGTCGACGGAGGCGTCGACGGTTCGGTGGCGCTGGCCGACGGTTCGGTGGTGGTGGACGTGGGGAACGGCTCGGTGACCGACGGCTCCGCGGTGGTGGTCGTGGTCGACGGCTCGAGGGTGGACCCGTTCGGGTCGGTCGGGTCGCCGGGCCCGGCGTAGGTGGTGGGCGCCTCGTCGGGCCGGGCCGCCAGCACGCCGACGGCGACCACGGCGACGAGGACGGCGGCCGCGGCGGCCAGCACCCCGTTGTGTCGCGTGCGGGCCCGCCGGCGGGCGGCGACCCGGTCGGCGACGCCCTCGCGGGTCACGCCGGTGCCGGTCACCGGGGCGGCGGCCTCCTCCAGCCGGTCGATGAGGTCCAGGTGGTCGTTCACGGTGCGAGCTCCTCCCGCAGTTGGGCCAGCGCCCGGTGCAGGGAGGACTTCACGGTCCCCGCCCGCACCCCGAGCGTCTCGGCGATCTCGTCCTGGGTCATGTCCGCGTGGAACCGCAGCACCACGACCGCCCGCCACGCCGGGCGCAGCCGCCCCAGCGCGTCCATCAGCTCCCGCGCCTCGAGTCCGGCCGACATCGGCGGGGCGGTCACCAGGCGCAGCTCCCGGCGGTGGCGTGCCCCGGCCCGGCGGGCGCCGTTGACGACGCAGCTCCGCAGGTAGGCGCCGGGCCGGTCGAGGCGCTCCCAACGCTCGTACACCTGGGCGAAGGCGTCCTGGACCACCTCCTCGGCGATCGGTTCGGACCCGGTGACCAGGTAGGCGAGCCGCGTCATCGGCGTGCGCTCCTCGGCGAAGAGGTCGTCGAACGTGCGGACGTCGGACGCGGTCGGTGGTTCGGGGCGGGTCATCGGGCGGGGCGGGGCCTGCGTCTCCACATCCCCAACGAGACGCGACCGGCCCGTTTCGTTCCCGGCGTCTCTCCCGGCGACTCGTGCGGCGTCGGCCGGTACGGTCGGGACCGATGGGCGAGCCGATCGTGGTCCCCGCGGGAGCCGGGGGCTGGACCTACGCGTGGGATCACCCCCGCAAGCCGCACGTGCATCCGGCGGCGACGCCGGGTGGCACGGTGCTCACCCAGGTCGAGCCGGCCGACCACCCGTGGCAGCGTGGGATCTGGTTCGTGGTGAAGCTGGTCGACGGGGACAACTTCTGGGAGGAGTGGCCGCGGTCGCTCGTGCCCGAGGGCTACGGCGTGCAGCGACACGTCGGGCCGCCGACGGTCGACGGCGACACCGTGACCGGTTCGATCGAGTGGGTCCGCCCCGACCGCGAGACCGTTGCGGTGACCGAGCGGCGGCGCCTGACCCACGTCGATCTCGGCGACGACGCCTACGCGATCGACTGGCACGTCACGCTCACCGCCGGGACGCCCGTCGAACTCGACCGCACCCCGCACGACGGCACCTGGGGCGGCTACTCGGGCCTCGCGTTCCGCGGTCGGGCCGACTGGACCGGCACCCGCCTGCTCCTCGACGACGGCACCACCGCCGACCGGGTGGCGCCGCACCGGTCCCGATGGTGCGACATCTCCGGGTCGGGCGTCGGCGCCTGCGTGCTCGACCATCCCTCGAACCCGTCCCATCCCGTGGACTTCTACGCGACGTGCCGCGCCGGCGCCGGGTACGGCGAGGGCTGGGCCAACACCGTCTACCCGGCGTTCCTGTGGCACGGACCGATCACGCTCGAAGCGGGGGAGCCGCTGGAGCTGCGCTATCGGGTCGTGATCCACGACGGCGAGTGGGACCTCGCCACGGCCGACGCCGCCTGGCGGCACTGGGCCGCATGAGGCCGAGGCGGGCGGCGTCGGCGGCGCGGCTCAGGCTGCGCAGTCGCCGCCGGGCGTGACGGTCACCGAAACCTCGGCGCCGCCCTTCGCCGCCTCGACGATCAGCACCGGCGCGCACGGCGCCGAGCGCACTCGCCCGCCGACGACATCCACCGAGTAGCCGTCGGGGAACACCGTGGCCGGCACCTCGTAGGCGCTGAGGCCCCGGTCGCCCTGGCTGCCGTCGGGCCGGGTGGTCGAGTAGCGGTTGGTCATCGTCCGCGTGACGGGATCGAAGGCGAGCTCGAGCGGGGTGCCGTCGGTGAGGCGCGGGTACGGCCGGGTGAGCGCGGCCATGGTCGACTCGACCATGTTCCCGGGCCCCGGCGGCTGGTGCTGGTTCCACACCATGTTCTCGTTGTACGCCCAGAACGCCCAGGACAGGAGGCCGTCGTCGAGCTGGCCGGCCTGGCGCTCGAGCGTGGCCCGGTCGTTGGTGGCGCCGAACTCGCCGATGACGACCGCCTGGCCCGACGCGTCGCCGGCGGCGACGGATCGGGCGATCACCGACGCGTCCTCCTCCGGACTCAGCGCGTACACGTGCGGCGCCAGCGCGCCGTTGGGCCCGATGCGGGGGAGCGTCGTGTCGGTGTGGCCGAAGTTGAACAGCACGAACGGCTCGTACATGACGATCGCGTCGGCGTCCCACGCCCGCACCGCGGTGTCGAAGCGCTCGTAGAACGGCACGAGCAGATCGGCCTCGAGGTCGGGACAGCCGGTGGCGCAGGCGGTCCAGTCGGTGCCCGGCCACGGCTCGTTCATCGCCTCGTAGCCGAGCACCCAGCGGTACCGGGCCAGGCGGCGGGCCAGCTCGCCGGCGGCGTGGGCGTAGTGGTCCTGGAGCCCGACGCCCTCGACCTCCCGGTTGGCCCAGAAGTTGTCGAACGCCCGCTGCAGCGCCGGGTTCTGCACGTAGTACGCGGGGAACGGAACGTCGGGGTTGGGCAGGCCGTCGGTGAGGGTCGCCCAGGCCGGCATCCCGTTGCCGTGGGTGAGCGGGCCGTAGCCGTCCTGGTGGAAGTCGAGGATCGCGTGGATCCGGTGGCGCGACAGCGCCTGCACCGAACCCTCGATCGCGGTGACGTACCCGGCGTCGACCACGCCCGGCTCGGGCATCAGCGCCATGAACGACACGCCGAGGCGCACCACGTTGAACCCGCGCTCGGCGAGGAACGCGGCGTCGTCGTCGCCGAAGCCCTCGGCGGCGGGGTGGTAGGGGGGCGACTTGTAGACCTCGTTGACGCCGCGCAGCAGCACCACCCGGCCGACGTGGTCGACGAACCAGCGGCCCTCCGACGAGGTCACCGCGGGCCAGCGCTGCACCCAGTTCTCGACCAGGTGGTCGGGCACCTCGCACGCCGATGTGGTGGCGAGGGTCAGCGCGACCGCCACGATCCCGACGACCCGTCGCGTCCTCGTCCTCATCGCCTCGTCCTCATCGCCACGTCCTCACCATCTCGTCCTGGGCCATCGATCGGTCCGTGGACCGGCCCGCATCATCCCACGGAGGGCCGGGACCGGCTCCGGCCAGGAACATTGACGTCGTTACATAACGAGCCCTATGTTGACCGGGTGACCCGCCAGGAGGAGCGCCGAGCCCAGACCCGCGCCGCCCTCCTCGACGCCGGGGCCGCCCTCTTCGCCACCCGCGGCATCGCCGGGGCGTCGGTCGACGCCATCGCCGAGGCGGCGGGACGCACGTCGGGTGCGCTGTACGACCACTTCGGCAGCAAGGAGGGTCTGCTCTTCGCCCTGCTGGAGAGCTGGGTCGACGCCGCCACCGCGGCGGTCGCCGCCGAGCAGGCCGCCGCGACCAGCCTCGACGAGTGGGTGGCGGCGATGTGGCGCGCCGTGTCGGATCCGCCTGACGGCGACGGCCGCTGGATCGCCCTCGAGCACGAGCTGTGGAGCTACGCCAACCAGAGCGACGAGGCCCGTCGGTACCTCGCCCGGCGGTACGCGGCGGCCTGGGACGCCATCGACGCCGTCACCGGTCCGTGGGTCGAGCACCCCGCCGAGGCCACCCGCGTCGGCCCCGCCGTGATCGCCCTGCTCTTCGGCCTGGAGATGATGCGCCGCGTCGACCCCGACGTCGTCACCGACCAGCTCGCGGTCGCCGCCCTGCGCGGCGTCCTCGCCGGCACCGCCGTACCGACCACCTGACCTCCTGACTGACCCGCCGACCCGTCACCCGACCTCCACCCGACCCACCACCCGACTTCCGACCCACTGGAGCACTCGCCATGCGCACCCCGATCTGCGACGACCTCGGCATCGAGTTCCCGATCTTCGCCTTCACCCACTGCCGCGACGTCGTCGTCGCCGTCTCCAAGGCGGGCGGATTCGGCGTCCTCGGCGCCGTCGGGTTCACGCCCGAGCAGCTCGAGGTCGAGCTCCAGTGGATCGACGGGCACATCGGCGACCGCCCCTACGGCGTCGACATCGTGATCCCCGGCAAGTACGAGGGCATGGACGACCTCGACCCCGAGCACCTGGCCGAGACGCTGCGCGACATGGTGCCCCAGCAGCACCTCGACTTCGCCCAGAAGCTCCTCGCCGACCGCGGCGTGCCCGAGCTGCCCGACGGCGAGTCGAACTCGCTCCAGCTCATCGGCTGGACCGAGGCGACCGCCACGCCGCAGGTCCAGGTGGCGCTCGAGCACCCGAAGGTCCGGTTGATCGCCAACGCGCTCGGCACGCCGCCGCCGGAGATCATCGAGCTGATCCACGACTCGGGCCGCAAGGTCGCCGCCCTGTGCGGTTCGCCGTACCAGGCGCTCAAGCACAAGGAGGCCGGCGTCGACATCGTCATCGGCCAGGGCGGCGAGGGTGGCGGCCACACCGGCGAGGTCGGCTCGATCGTGCTGTGGCCCCAGATCGCGGCGGCGATCGCGCCGACCCCGCTGCTCGCCGCCGGCGGCATCGGTTCGGGCCAGCAGATCGCGTCCGCCCTCGCGCTCGGCGCCCAGGGCGTGTGGGCCGGGTCCCTGTGGCTGACCGTCGAGGAGGCCGACCTCCCGCCCGCCCAGCAGCAGCAGCTCCTCGACGCCACCAGCCGCGACACGGTGCGCAGCCGCAGCTTCACCGGCAAGCCGTGCCGCATGATCCGCACCGAGTGGACCGACGCCTGGGAGCAGGCCGACAC
>JAAYBP010000451.1 GCA_012730075.1 Acidimicrobiales bacterium
CCGGAGCCCGACCTGGTGCCCCGGCTGATCGCGGACGCGGAGGCGGCGTGGACCGACCTCGCCGTGCGGGCACGCACGACGACGGGGCCCGAACGGGTCGCGCTGATCCGCGATGACCTCGCGGCGCGGCGGGAGCGGCTGGCCGGTGGCGAGCACCTGCGCCCGGTGTTGGCGGGGATGGAGGCGGTGTGGTGGCTCGACGAGCACCTGGAGGAGTGGCTGGGGGAGCGGGGCCGGGCCGCGTCGCTCATCGAGGCCGCGCCCGGCGACGTCACCGCCGCCATGGGCCTGGAGTTGCTCGACGTGGCCGATGCGATCCGGCCGTACCCCGAGGTCGTGGACTACCTGGCGGGCATCGACCCCGACGCGCCCAGAGCCGCCTTCCTCGACGGCCTGAGCGACGGCGACGGCGACGGCCCGCGTCGGGGCGTCCGCGCGACCGGCCCTCGCGGCGCGACGGGGTCGGGCGGTCCGACCGGCGGATCCGAGGCGCGGGCCGCGATCGAGGGCTGGCTCGCGCGGCACGGGGTGCGGGGTCCGGGCGAGGTCGACGTCGGCCGGCCGCGGTGGCGCGAGCACCCGGCGTCGCTGGTGCCGACGCTCCTCGGCCACGTGCGCGACCTCCCGCCGGGCGAGCACGAGCGACGCACCGCCGACGGACGGGCGCAGGCCGAGGCGGCGCGGGGCGAGGTGCTCGCCCGGGTCGCGGCGGGGCCCGACGGCGAGGCCCGCGCGGCCGAGGTGGCCGCCGCGATCGATCGGGCGCGGACCTTCATCGGATTCCGCGAGCATCCGAAGTACGCGCTGGTCCAGCACTACGCCGTGTACCGGGACATCGCCCTCGACGCCGGGGCCGAGCTGGTCGAGCGGGGCGCGCTGCGGTCGGCCGACGACGTCGTGCACCTGACCCTCGACGAGCTGGAGGACGCGGTGCGGACCTGCGTCGTCGACCTCGATCTCATCGACCGGCGTCGCCGCGAGACGCTCGACGACGCCCGGCTCCGGCCGCCGCGGGTGCTGACCTCCGACGGTGAGGCGGTCGCCGCGTCCTACCGCCGCGACGACGTGCCGTCCGGCGCGCTGGTGGGGCTGGCGGTGTCGGCGGGCGTGGTCGAGGGGCGCGCCCGGGTCGTCGGTGATCCGGCCCGGGCCGCGCTCGAGCCGGGCGACGTCCTCGTCACCGCCCACACCGACCCGAGCTGGACGCCGCTGTTCGTCACCGCGGCGGCGCTCGTCACCGAGGTCGGGGGGTCGATGACCCACGGGGCGGTCGTGGCCCGCGAGTACGGGCTCCCGGCGGTGGTCGGCGTCGAGGGCGCGACCCGGCGCATCCCCGACGGCGCCCCCATCCGCGTCGACGGCACCGCCGGCTGGGTCGAGCTCCTCTGACCCTCGGCCTCACGGACCTCCCGGCGGATCCCGGTTCGACCAGTCCGAGCGGCCATCCCGCTTCTGACGCACCCGGCGGACGGGGCTGTCCGTTCAACGCGACAGAAGCGCTCCAGACGACCGCTCGACCCCGGCTCCGGTGGTGGCCGCTCCGGTCGTCGCGGTCAGGGGTCGACGAGGCTGACCTCGGCGAGGGCGGCGACCGGGACGTAGACGGTGCCGGCGTCGGCGAGGCGGATCGTCAGCACGTCGCGACCCGCGGCCCGCAGCTCGCCGGACAGGCCGGCGCCGTCGCGGGCGACGACCAGGACCCGGGGCCGGTCGGGGGCCAGCGCGGTGAGGGCCTCGGCGAGGGTGAGGTCGAGCGTCGCCGCCCGGCCGCCGCCGCCGATCGGGCGGCCCTCGGAGCGCACCGACAGCACGGCTTCGTAGCGGAGCAGCACGTCGCTGCGGGTGCCGGTGCGCATCACGAAGAAGTCCTCGCCGACGCCCCGGATCGTGCCCCGGTGGTGACGCCCGGCGACGCCCTGGGCGACCACCACCGCCTCCCGTTCGGCCAGGTCGAGCAGCACGCCCGCCACGACCGCCTCCTCGGCGGCGGCCTGACGCAGCCAGTACTCCCGCGCCCGGGCCGCGGCGGCCGCGTCGGCCCGCTGCTCGGCCAGCCACCGCGTCAGGTCGCCGATCAGGTCGCCCGCATCGCCGTCGCCGAAGCCGGCGCCGGTCGGTTCGCCTCCGCCAGGGGGTTCCACGGGCACGACGGTAGGTCGCCGATCCCGCCCGTCCCGTCGCCGGGGGCTCGGGCC
>JAAYBP010000452.1 GCA_012730075.1 Acidimicrobiales bacterium
CGGCGAACCTCCAGGCCTTCCGTAGATCCCGTACCGGGCGGGTCGGAGACGAGCCGCCGCGGCGGGTTCGCGGCCTGCAGGTCGGTGGCGGCTCCGGTCGCTCCTTCGTCGGCGGCCGGCGCGCGCTCTACCGTGCGAGGCCGATGTCAAGCATGCCGAACACGGCCGCCCCGGAGGAGCCGGGTGAGGTCCATCCCGAGCGGCCACCCCGGGCCCTCGCCCACGGGGGGTGGTCGCGCGCGGCCGGGCTGCTCGGCCTGGTCGTGGTGGCCGTCGGCGTGGCGGCCCTTTCGATCGCGATCGGTACCCGGTCGATCGCCCCGTCCGACGTGCTCGACGCCCTCGTCCGCTTCGACCCGCTCAACGACGACCACCTGATCGTCCGCGACCTGCGGGTCCCCCGCACGATCCTCGCCTTCGCCGTCGGAGGTGCCCTCGGTCTCGCCGGTGGCGTGATGCAGGGGGTCACCCGCAACCCGCTGGCCGACCCGGGCCTGCTCGGCGTGAACGCGGGCGCCGCCCTCGCCGTGGTCGTCGGCATCATCGCCTTCGACGTCACCGGCGTGTCGGGCCAGGTCTGGTTCGCGTTCGTCGGCGCCGCGGTGGCGGGCGTGCTCGTCTACTCGATCGGAGCCATGGGCCGAGGCGGCGCGACACCGGTGAAGCTCGCCATCGCCGGGGCCGCCATGGCCGCCCTGATGGGGTCGATCACCTCCGCCCTGCTGTTGCTCGACTCGGCGACGCTCGACCAGTACCGGTTCTGGGCGGTCGGGTCGGTCGCCAACCGCGACCTCGACGTCTTCGGTCCGGCGCTCCCGTTCCTCGCCCTCGGGGCCGGGCTCGCGCTGGCGTCGAGCCGGTCGCTGAACGGACTCGCCCTCGGCGAGGACGTGGCCCGGTCCCTCGGCCAGCGCGTCGGCTGGTCGCGGGCGGTCGCCGCCGCGTCGGTCGTCCTGCTGTGCGGGGGCGCGACCGCGTCGGCCGGTCCCATCTGGTTCGTCGGCCTCACCGTCCCCCACGTCGCGCGCGCCCTCACCGGTCCCGACCACCGGTGGCTCCTGCCCTACTCGATGGTCCTCGGCGCGGTCCTGCTGACCGGCGCCGACGTGATCGGTCGGGTCATCGCCCGCCCGGGCGAGCTCGAGGTCGGGGTGGCCACCGCCTTCCTGGGCGCACCCGTGTTCATCGCCTTCGTCCGCCGCCGCCGGATCGCCGAGCTGTGAGCCGCCCGGACGGGCGCGGTCCCGACGTGAGCCGCCCGGACGGGCGCGGCCCGGACGCGACCGGCCCCGCGGGGAGGTCCGGCCGGTGAGCGTCCTCGCCCTGCGCGTCGGACCGGTCTCGACCCGGGTCCCCGCCCGCGCCCTCGCCGTCTCGATCGTCGCCGCCGTCCTGGTCGCGGTCGGCATCGCGTGGAGCATCAGCGTCGGCGTGTTCCCGATCCCCTTCACCGACGTCGTCGGCGAGCTCACCGGACTGCGCCGCAGCGCCGACAGCACGTTCATCATCCGCCGCCTGCGCCTGCCCCGGGCCCTGACCGCCGCCCTCGTCGGCGGGGCGTTCGGGATGTCGGGGCAGGTGTTCCAGCGGATGGTGCGCAACCCGCTCGCCAGCCCCGACATCCTCGGCGTCTCGGCCGGTGCGGCGGTCGGTGCGGTCGCCTGGATCGTGCTCCGCGACGGCAGCGGCCCGACCGTCACGTTCGTCGCCCTCGCCGGATCCATCCTCACCGTCCTCGCGATCTACCTGCTCGCCCTCAAGAAGGGCATGTCGAGCTACCGCCTCGTGCTGATCGGCATCGGCGTGACCGCCATGCTCAACGCCGTCGTCGCGTACCTGCTGACCCGCGCCGAGCTGTTCGACGCCCAGCGCGCCACGATCTGGCTCACCGGCAGCGTCAACAACCGCGGGTGGAGCCACGTGCGCCCCCTCGCCGCCGCCCTCGCCGTGCTGGTGCCGGTCACGTTGGTGAACGCCCGTCCCCTCCGAGCCCTCGAGCTCGGCGACGACACCGCCCGCGGCCTCGGCGTGCCCGGCCGCTCCCCGCTCGTGCTCGCGGTCAGCGCCGCCGCCCTGGCCGCCGTCGCCACCGCGGCGGCCGGGCCGGTCGGCTTCGTCGCCCTCGTCTCGCCCCAGATCGCCCGCCGCCTCGTCGGACCGGGGCCGGCCGCGCTGGTGCCCGCCGGACTGGTCGGCGCCGCGATCGTCGTCTACGCCGACACCCTGTCGCGGCTCGTGTTCTCGCCGATCGAGCTGCCGGTCGGCGTCGTCACCGCGGCGGTCGGCGCTCCCTACCTCCTCTGGCTGCTCGTCCGCTCGAACCGCATCGGATCCGGAGGATGACCCGCCGATGACCGAACCCGTGCCCGCCCGTCTCGTCGCCGACCACCTGCGGCTGGCCTACGACGACCGCGACGTGGTCGAGGATCTCTCCGTCGCCATACCGACCGGCCGCTTCACCGTGATCGTCGGGCCGAACGCCTGCGGCAAGTCGACGCTCCTGCGGGCCCTCGCCCGCCTGCTGACGCCGCGCCACGGCACCGTGCTGCTCGACGGCGAGGAGATCCGCCGCATCCCGACCCGCACGGTCGCCCAGCGCCTCGGGATCCTCCCCCAGCAGCCGATCGCGCCCGACGGCATCACGGTCGAGGATCTCGTCTCGCGGGGCCGCCACCCGCACCAGCGGTGGTTCCGCCAGTGGTCGGCCGACGACGAGGACGCCGTCGCCGCCGCCCTCGCCGCCACGTCGACCACCGACCTGGCCGACCGCTCGGTCGACGAACTGTCGGGCGGGCAGCGGCAGCGGGTGTGGATCGCCATGGCGATCGCCCAGGGCACCGACATCCTGCTGCTCGACGAGCCGACCACCTTCCTCGACCTGACCCACCAGATCGACGTGCTCGACCTGCTCACCGACCTCAACCGGGAGCGCGGCCGAACCGTCGTGTGCGTGCTGCACGACCTCAACCTGGCCTGCCGGTACGCCCACCACCTCGTCGCCATGCGGACCGGCCACATCGTCGCCGAGGGCGATCCGGCCACCGTCGTCACCGAGGACCTCGTGCGCGAGGTGTTCGGCCTCGACGCCCGCGTCGTGCCCGATCCGATCTCCGGTACACCCCTGATCGTGCCGATCGGCCGCCACCACACCGCCGGCGGCGCACCCGTCGGCGCCGGCGGGCCCGACGTGGGCGTGGACCCGACCCCCTGATCCGGCGAGCCGCATCGCCGAGGCCACCGTGATCGCGGCGGCCCTCATGACGAACGCATGTCCGCGACCGGCGACCCGCGAGCCGGACCGACCGTGCACGCGACCACGCCGTGTTGCCGGACGCGCGCGCCGCGACGCATCATGGCGCCCGCTCCTATTAGGGGCGCCTAACAGATCGCCGCCACCGACCCCCGGAGGTAACCCGTGGCCACCGCTCCCCCACCCGCCCGGACGTGGCGCCTCCTCGCCGCCCTCGTCGCGCTGGTCGTCGCCCTGGCCGCGTGCGGCGGCGACGACCCCGCCGCCGACGACGAGCCGGCGGGCGACGAGGCCGCGTCCGGGTCGGTCGAGATCGACCACGTCTTCGGCACGACGACGGTCGACGGGGTGCCCGAGCGGATCGTGAGCCTCGACCCGCAGTGGACCGACGTCCTCCTGGCCCTCGACGTCACCCCGGTCGGGTACATCACCAGCCCGCTGCAGGAGTCCGACCGCTTCCCCTGGCAGGAGGACGGCCTCGACGGGTCCGAGCCGGTCAACTACGTCGACCAGCTCCCCCGCGACGCCATCGCCAACCTCCAGCCCGACCTGATCCTCGTGACCTACGCCGCCACCGGACAGCCCGACTACGACTCGCTCGTCGAGATCGGCGCCCCGGTGATCGCCGCCCCCACCGACGCCGAGGTGCAGCCCTGGGACGAGCTGACCGAGATCATCGGCCGGGTGCTGCACCGCGAGGACGACGCCGCCGCGCTGATCGAGGAGACCGAGGCGGCCATCGCCGCCGTCGGCGAGGAGCTCCCCGGTCTGGACGGCCGGACGATCGCGTTCGTCAACTACGTGCCCGGCGACTCGCTCTGGGTGCTGGCCGACGCCGAGGACGGCGCGGGCGAGCTGTTCGCCGACCTCGGGCTCGGGATCGCCCCCGGCATCGCGGCCGAGGGGGGCGACGCGACGGGCCGGTTGCAGCTCAGCCTCGAACGGGTCGACCTGCTCGACGGTGACGTGCTCGTCGTGCTGCCCAACGGCGGCGACGTCGAGGACCTCGTCGGCTGGGACAACCTGCCGGCCGTCCAGTCGGGCGCGGTCGCCACGATCGACCAGTCCGCCGCCTTCGCGCTGAACACGCCGAGCCCGCTGTCGATCCCGTACGGCATCGACGCCATCCGCCCCGCCCTCGAGGCCGCCGCGTGACGACCGCAACGCAAAACCACACGAGGTGCCTGGAGGCCGAGCCGACAGGCGGCGACGGGTCCGAGTTCGGCGTGTCGATCACCTACGCCACCGAGGAGCAGCCCCTCGAGGCCGACCCAGCAAGCACGGCACCGCAAGTTCCGAGCGCAGCGAGGAATCCGTCGAGCGACGACGCCCGCTTTCCGCTAACGCTCCTGGCACCTCGTGTGGTTTCGTCCCCTCGTGTGGTTTTCGGGGTGGGCTGATGGCGCGGGGGTACCAGGGGGCGATGATGAAGGCCCTCGGGGCCGAGGACATCACGCTCACCGTCACCGGCGTAGAGGACCTGGCGCCGCACTACCGGCGCATCCGGTTCGTGGCCCCGGGGGTGTTCGACTCGTTCGTCCCCGAGCCGGCGAGCTGGATCCGCCTCTGGGTGCCCGACCCCGGCGAGCCCGAGCGCGAGCTCCAGCGGGGCTACACCTACGTCGAC